>NZ_JAVSCF010000027.1:9838-38377 GCF_031932565.1 Streptomyces sp. B1866 | reverse complement strand
AGATCACGATCTACAGCTGGAGTACTACCTGCCCGCCGTCCTGGAGTCCGCGGACTCCCGGGTGGCGTGGCGGATCCTGCACGTCACCCGCGGCAAGCGGGCGCGGGCCGCCCCGGTGGCGCAGCTGTACGAGCAGCCCGGGTGCACCACGTCGGCCCGGCGCGTACGTTCGCGACGCTGGAGGAACAGATGACCACGTTCGTCGGCATGGGCGAGACGGAGGACTCCCCGGACCTGCTGGACACGCTGGTGTGGGCGCTGTGGGACCTGTTCCGGAGCACCAGGGGCACGTGGGCGCAGGGGACGACGAACGGCTGAGGGGGCATCGGTGATCGAGTCGCGCGGGCTGGAACCGAGACGGCGTCGGCGTGGACCGTGACCTCAACGCTCCGGCTGGTTCGTCCTTTGACCAGCGACTATGTGCGGGGACGGCGGTGACTAGGGATGTTGAGAACCGATTTCGTACTCTCAGCAAGCCTGCAACTATGCATCGCATGCATGTATGCTCGACTGAGCGGAGTAGTTTCCGCTTCGATAGCCCGGGAGTGCGATTGGCACAGGACTGGGTAGGGGCAGCACCGACCGCCCAGCCGCCAAGCAGAACGGTCGGCGCCGCCTTAACGCGGATCGGGCTACCGGTCGCCAAAGTGGTCACTGATCCAGATGGCTATCTGGATCAGCAGTAGACCCACCTTTAAGCGGCCGGTAGCTCGGCCTCCACGGTCTGGCCGTCGATGCTTGCCCATACACTGTCACCTCCCTCTCCGAACACCACCAGAGGTAGCGGTGGAATGTCCGGGGAGCGAGGCAGCAGTCAGCACCCGACCCGCGCTGGTGCTGAGGATACGCCCTTGGGCTCTTGTGTGCTCACGGTGTTGCACTAAATTGCGCTTGGTGCTTACAGACCGTCAATCGTTGCAGGTCGCGTAGCCTGGTCCCGCGGCGCGGGGCCAACTGCCTGGAGGGGCACCGTGGACCTGCGCTCCCTGATCATCGACGCCTGGTGGTTGAACTACAAGCCGGTCATGGCCAACCGGAGCCGTCCGGGCGGCAAGGCGTTCGCCGACGTCACGGCCTCCTGGGTGCCAGACGCGGACTTCCGTCGCCTGGCGGCGTACAAGCTGCTGGCTGCCTACGACAACGGGCAGGCCGGGCAGCTCGCCGCCGCAGCCGGGGCTGAGGGAGCCGAGGAGCGGCGGGAGCTGGGGGACGCGGCGAAGGTCATCGACACCGCGCTGGGCTACCTGCTCGGGTCGGAGCAGACCATCACGGTCGACGGCGCCGAGCACGCCTCCGAAGAGGGACCCTCGGTGGACGCGTTGGCCGCGGCCGAGTTGCAGGAACGGTCGCGCGGGTGGGCGGAGAAGGAGAACTTCCCGTTGCGCGTGCAGCAGGCCGAACGCTGCGCGGTGCGCTGCGGGGACGGGGTGTACACGCTGGCGTGGGAGCCGGCGAAGGGCCGGGTGCTGCTGCGTACGGTGGACCCGGGCTTCTACTTCCCGGAGTGGCCCGAGGACGAGCAGGACGCGGCGGAGTTCCCCACCCGGGTGCACTTCGCCTGGGAGCTGCCGGAGGATCGGGCGCGCGGGGTGAAGGCGCGGGCACGGCGCATCACCTATGAGCTTGGCTGGATCGGCGCGGCCACCCGGACGGTTACGGCCAGGGACGGCCGGCCGGTGCGCGAGCCCGTACTTGGGGCGGACGGCGCGCTGGCGTTCGTCAGCGGAGACCTGTTCGATGCCGGTACCGGTCGCATCACCCGCGTTTACCCGTGGGCGCTGGGCGCGCCGTCGGGGATCACCTGCTACTTCACCGACGCGGAGTGGCTGCTGGACGACCTCAAGGGCGGCCACGACGTGTACCACCTGCCGGAGGGCAAGGCGAGATACCGGGTGCGGTCGGACGGCGGGGTCCTGCATCGGCTGGATCTGATGGTGGACTTCATCCCGGTGATCCACCTGACCAACACCATCCCGGACGCGGGCGAGCACTGGGGGCAGCCGGTAGTCGCGAAGGTGATGCAGGCACTGGACGAGCTGTCGGCGACCGACTCGGACGCCTCGGCAGCCTCGGCGACCACGGGAACGCCGATCATCGGTCTATCCGGTGCCCGGCTGCCCGTGGACCGCACGACGGGGCAGCCCAAGCCGGTGAAGGTTCGCGCCGGAGAGGTGTGGCAGCTCAACGAGGGCGGACACCTCGAAGCCCTGGACACCTCCCGACAGCTCGCCGAACTGCGCTCACGCACCGACCAACTCCTCGACCGTATCGCCGTGAACTCGCGGCTGACCTCGGCTGGTCTGGGCACACTCGATCCTGGGGCGGTGCCTTCCGGCTATGCCCTGCAACTCGCGCTCGGTCCGTTGGACTCTTTGATCGCTTCGATGCGGCTGGCTCGCGCGCACAAGTACGTGCTGCTGCTGCGGATGGTGTGCCGCCTGCACCAGGCCGGGCAGGCGTGGCCCGCGGGCGAGACACTGCCTGCCCGCCTGGTGTGGGGCCCGCACACCCCGACCGACCGCGCGGCGGTGCTGGACGAGGTGGTCAAGGGCGTCACGGCGGGGGTGCTGGCGTTGGAGACCGGGGTACGGATGCTGGCCGGCGCCGGATACCCGATCGAGGATGCGTAGGAGGAAACCGAGCGCATTCAGAAGCGCGCCTTTGACGCCGCCGCCCGGCTTGCGGACGCCACCGGCGACAACGGCGCTGTACGTCAGTTCCTGGGGTTGCCACGGGTGAACTCGGAGATCCCCAACATATCGCTGTCGACAGATCGCGCGCAGCACATGCCTGTCGAGGACTCGACAAACAAGGGCGCGGTCTAGTACTTAAAGGGATCAGGGCACCCGTGGAGACGGAGAGTGACATGAGTTGGAAGAAAATGGAGGCATTTTTCGTACAGGTCAATAAGTCCTTCGGCATCCATTGCCGATTTTAGGAGATCGTAGAGGTCGAGCAATTTCATAACGTCACCTACGGCATATTCGATTTGGTGCGGGCTTAGCGTATCGGACATCCAGTCCGTGAAGCGGAGCCTTTTGTTAAGCCTTACATTGAAGTGATGCTGCATGAGGTATTTCAAGGAATGCTCCTCGGCGGGCGCCGACGGCGCGAGGAGCTTGGCGGCAATTTTGGTGCACGCGACATTGCGTGGCTCAGCCTTCCAGGCGTGTGCCATGAAAGAGAGGTCAAAAGGGGCGTGATGGAAGACCTTTTGCACCCGCTCATTCGACAGCAAACGCGTCAGCATGGGAGGTTCCTCGCCCGCTAGGCCCGTGATGATGAACGCACCGACTCCTGGGGAGTGAAGCTGGCAGGTGCCAATCTGTGCATCCTGTGGCTCCAGGCCGTTGGTCTCAATGTCCCAGGCCACTCTTCCGCTCGCAGCTAGCATGCCGTAAACTTCGGGGGGCAGGTCTCGTGAGAAAATTTCCACCTGCCCTGGGCTGCGCGCTTCACGGGTAGATTCTTGTGCTCGCACTAAGAACTCCCTCCAGGTCATCCTTGAAGAACTCAAAATAGGTACCGCCTTCGCGGCATGTAAGCGCCGGAACGGAGCCGCTGCGGCTGCCCTTGTGGTGGTAGAGGGTAACGACAAATCGATTGTCGATTCGATAGGCCGAGAAGACCCTCACCGCTGCGCTTACATAAATTTCGATTCGACCTGATTGGATATTCGTGTCAAGTCTTTTGTAATATTCGATTGTCTCATTGAGCCTGCTGCGGACGTCATCCTGCCCCATGTTGAAGCGAGTGGCCAGCATCTTGACGCACTCGCTGTGGCTTGGGTCGGGTAGGCAGACCCTGATTTTTGCATCGTTTCTAGAGGCGAGCTGCTGTAGCCTGGTCTGGTAGTTGTTGCGCCAAGTGGTCGCCCAAGCGGCGAAGATGTCGAGATGCCTGGCGGAGCTGAGATGTTCATCCCAGTTAATTACCTTGTTATAATCCATGTCAACCGACTCTAGTCCCGACACATGGATATCGTGCTTAAGTCTGAGGGCTGAGAGCATCTCATAGAAGAACGAGCGTCGGCCGACCAGATCCCAAAGGGTCGCCAGGGCAACCGAAACAATCAATAGGCCACCAAGCTGGTTGGCAAGCGTCCCAAGTGATTCATGATCTTTGAACCAACCAGTGCCGGATGCGTAAAGAAGCCCTAGTCCGGCTAAAAAAGCTACGCTTGACAGCAGCCAGTACTTCAGATTTGTGACCAATCGGTACGGGTTCCGCGCAGCCATCCGTCGCCCTCTCTCGTCTCCAGTAACGCTAGCCGGTACCACTGACAACGGGCCCCTGTCGCTCAGCGTCACAGGTGAGAGACGAACTGTATCGGTGCGGGCTGGGGTCCTCTGGGCAAAGCATGAAGACGGCGCGGCATGTGGAGCGACGCCGCTGAGCTCGGGACTCCAGCGCAGCTGGACTGTCTGTCGGCGCTGGGGCGCTGGAGACCACGGGATGGTTCACGTGACGCGCCGCTCGCTCCCCTTGCCGTTCACGCCGGTCGGGTTCCGTCGCGATGGGCGGCCGATCTACCCGGTGCTCGGCGCCTCGCCCGACGACCCCACCGTCCGGCCAACCGACGAGGACCCGGCGCCGCAGGCCGGCGTGTCGCAGGAGGATCTGGCCAGGCTGCTGGCGCGGGAGAAGTCGCAGGGTGGCCGTGCGGCTGTTCGGAAGTTGCTGGGCGAGCTCGGTTTCGAGACCGCCGAGGCGTTGACGGCGTACGTCGCCGAGCGGCGTGCGGCCGAGCAGGCCGCGGCTGTCGGAGGTAGAGCGGCGGGAACAGGCCGCCGCTGAGAAGATCGCCGCGGCTGAGGCGCGGGAGGCGCAGGCCGCGGCGAGGGAGCGGGCGGCGCTGCGCCGCGCGGTGCTGGCCGGGATCGGCGCGAGCGGTGAGGACCTGCGGGATGTGTCTGTGCTCCTGGAGCGGGACCTGGCCGAGCAGCCGGAGGCGGACGAGGCCGCGGTGACGGCGGCGGCCGAGGAGCTGAAGCAGCGCCGCCCGGCCCTGTTCGGCGGGCGCGAGGCGTCGCCGCCGGCGCCGGGCGGATCGCCTGCGGGCGGGCCCCCGCGGCGCGGGCAGGCCGCCGCGCCGCTGGGCGCGGGCGGCTTGGAGATGGCCCGTCGCCGCGGCTACCTGACCTGACCCCACCCTGGGCCGGACCGCGTCCAACAGCGGAGCGCCACCGGCCCTCCGGGGACCACGCCCCTTCTTCTCGTGGACGGCACTGGCTCGTACGGCGAGTGCCCGGACGCGTCCGTCGTTTCGCCGTACCGAGAAGAGAGGCCGTTGACCGTTCAGCCGATCACGACCACCGTGGAGTACACCGCCAACCGGCCCTGGCTGGCCGCGCTGCACGGCACCGATTCCACCGAGTCCATCACCCTGGACCTGCCGCGTTTCACCAAGGACGTCCACTACGTGGAGGGCGGTTTCGACCAGCCGCACGGGCGGGTGCTGTCCGGCGTACCGGTCGCCCGTGTCGATGCCAGCGGCCTGTACGGGCCCTACGATCCGGCCGCCACCGACGGCCGCCAGCACTTCGCCGGCCTGGTGTATGCCGACGCCTACTTCGCCCCCGGCTCGGCGAAGGTTCCGGCCGC
Source organism: Streptomyces sp. B1866 (assembly GCF_031932565.1). NCBI lineage: Bacteria > Bacillati > Actinomycetota > Actinomycetes > Kitasatosporales > Streptomycetaceae > Streptomyces > Streptomyces sp. B1866. Next base: position 32,773 of record NZ_JAVSCF010000027.1, on the reverse strand, counting down.
GCTGCTGTGGCACGGCGTGGTGAAGGCCGCGAAGGTGCCCGGGGGCCTCGACCCGTCCACGATCGCCCCGTCCGCGACCGGTCCGCAGATCCGGTTCCTGTGAGTCGGGAGGCAACACGATGACCGAGTACGACCTGCTGCGCAGCGTCAGCACCGCGGACCTGACCACCTATGCCCGCCACATCCCCAGCCCGGCCGACTTCCAGCTCACCCGCGACGTCTTCCCCAAGCAGCGCATCTACGACGTCAAGTGGCGCATCAAGAACTCGGGCCGGTATGTCAACGTCGCCAAGTACCGCGCCTACGACGCGAGCGTGCCGTTCGCCGACCGCGAGGCGTGGCAGACCACCCGGGAGGGCATGCTGCCCGCGCTGGGCCAGAAGTTCCTGGTGACCGAGCAGCAGACGATCCTGCTGGAGACTTCCCGCGGCGCGGACGACGACGAGCTGGTGAAGCTGCTGTACGACGACGTGGAACGGCACGTCGAAGCGATCGACTCCCGCCTGGAGCTGGCCGCCGGCCAGGTGCTGATCACCGGCCGGATCTCCCTGGAGGGAGAGAACGGGCTGACCTACGAGGCGGATTTCGGGGTGCCGGAGGCGAACGTGCCCACGGCCGCCAAGCCCTGGTCGGACGCGACCGCGGACCCGATCGCCGATGAGCTGCGGTGGCTTCAGTACCTGGACGACCTCGGCGTCCCGGCTCCCGAGTTCGTGCTGACCTCGCGGAAGGCGGTGTCGTACCTGGCGTACAACAACGCCTACCGGGCCGCGTTCTACGGCAGCGTCTCGCCCTCGGCCACCCCGACCGCCTCCCTCAACCCGGCGCAGGTGACCACCGTGCGGGAGAACTACGGCCTGCCGCCGGTCCGCTTCTACCGCACCCAGGTCCGCGTCGACGGCCAGGCGGTGCGGGTGCTGCCGGAGGACCGGTTCATCTACATCCCCCCGGACCGCACCAAGTGGGGCCAGACCCTGTACGGCACCACGGCGGAGTCCCTGCTGCTCTCGCGCGGCTCCAACCCCCAGATCACCCGCGAAGACGCGCCCGGGGTGATCATCACCGCGAAGGTCGAGGACGACGCCGCGCAGATCTACACCAAGGGCGCGGCGGTGGCGATGCCCGTGTTGCACACGCCGGACGCGCACCTGTGCGCGAAGGTGCTGTGATGGCCGCCCGCCTGCGGGCCGCGGTGCACCTGACGCACCCCGACACCCGCGAACCGCTCATCCTCCAGCCCGGCGACACGCCCGAACCGGCCCTCACCGCGCTGATCACCAACCCTGCGGCGTGGGACAACGGCGAACAGCCGCCCGACGAGCCCGACGCACCGCGGCCGGACGGCCAGGACCCACCGTCCGAGCCGCCAGGGCAGCCTGCCGCCGGCCGCTCCCGCAAGACGACGGGCACGCCCGCCACCTGACCCCGCTCCGCCACTTCGGCCGGGCAACCGCGCGGTGCCCGGCCGCCCGCCCCAGGAGGCTCCTGCCTTGGACGCCGCCGTCCTGTCCTGGCTGACCGCCCGCCTCGGTACGGCCGACCCCGCCGACATCCAGACCCGCTACACCCGTCTCGGCTCCGCCCGCGCGGTCCTGCTGGAAGTCCTCGCCGAACGCCGCGCCAGACTCCTGGCCGAACCCCTGCGCCTGACCGTCGACGGCGTGGTCACCCTCGACCAGAGCAACAACCTCACCGGCATCGAACGCCAGATGGCCACCGCCGCCACCGAACCGGCCCCCGACGACCCGGCCGCCGGCGACGAGGACCTGCCCGAGCTGGTCGTCGCCCCGCTGGACCCGGACCGCCGCTACCGCTGAGAGCCGCGACCACCGTGCCCTACCCGTGGCCCCCGCTCACCCCCGGCGACCCCGACGAGGTCGCCCACCGCGTCGCGCTCGTGCTGGACGACGCCTGGCAGCGCCTGGCCGACCAGCAGCAGGCCGTACTCGCCCGCTTCGCCGACCACCCCCGCCTGCCGCACGTCCTGGCCACCTTGAAGGAGTTCCAGCAGGCCATCCGCGTCTTCCGCGACCGGGTGGACGACGAGGCCCGCGCCTTCGTCCAGCGCCAGCTCCCGCACCTGTACGAGCAAGGCGCCCGCCACGCCGCCGCCGCGCTGGGCACCGCGTTCACCTGGACCCAGATCCACGCCGACGCCCTGCAGGCTCTGGCCGCCGACTCGTACGCCGACTTCCTGCGCCGCTCTGAGGAAGCCGAGCGCATGGCCGCCCAGTTCTACCGGGCCGCCCGCGCCGTTGCCCGCCGCGAGGTGCCGCTGCTGGCGGCCGGCAACCGTACGGCCCGCCAGGCCGCCCGGCAGCTCGCCGACCGCCTCGCCGCCGAACACCAGCTCCGCCACGTCGTCTACCGCGACGGCGCGCGCGTCCCGGTGCGGGTGTGGGCCGAGGCCGCCACCCTCGCCAAGAGCGCCGTCGCCTACAACGCTGGAACCCTCAACAAGGCCCGCCAGGCCGGAGTCGCCTACGTCGAGGTCTTCGACGGCGCCGACTGCGGCTGGCTCACCCACACCGACCCGGACAAGGCCAACGGAACAGTACGGACGGTCGGGGAGGCCGCCGAGGCACCGATCTCCCACCCTCGGTGCCGTCGAGCCTTCGGGCCGCGACCGGATGCGGGAGTAGGTGACGGACCAGGCGCGGATGCGTACCGGCCCGGGAGCAACCTGGTCTCGCCTGTGGCTCACGGTGCTCGGTGTGCAATCTTGGGGAGAGAGTGGGCACCCAGAGTGCGCTTCCGTACGTTTAGCGCATGAGCTCTCCGGCCCCTGCCGCATCTGCCCAACCACCCCAGTGGCCTCACTGCGCTCACGGTGCTGATCCAGCCAGTGACCCTGTGGGCTGTCGAGGCGTCCGTATCACCGAGTACGGCGCCTGCCTGGCCCACTTGGACGACGCCGAACGCACCGTTTATCTTACGGATTTGGTCCCGGGCGACGATATCGACTGCCGTGGAATCCCCTTCTCCGAGTCCCTGCTGGTAGCTCTCCTAGCGGCCCTGCGCGACCCTGGCACCGGGCAACCGACCATCGGTATCGCACAGTTCGACGGAGCGGTCTTCGCCAACCATGCCTGGTTCAACGGGACAATTTTCGCCGACGACGTCGAGTTCCGTAATGTAACCTTCACCGCCAACGCGGAATTTGGCGGTGCGGCCTTCTCCGGTGTTGCTCTGTTCGAGGGCGCAACCTTCTCCGGTATCGCCATGTTCGTCGGTACGACCTTCGCCGGCGAAGCATCATTTGATAATGCGATCTTCGCCGAAAACGCCGGGTTCGGTGCGACGACGTTCGCCGACGCCGCCTTCTTCGATGGTGCGACCTTCAACCACATCGCCTCGTTTGACGAGGCAACTTTCATCCGCAACGCCCGGTTCCGTCGTACGACCTTCACGGGCGGCGCCGGGTTCAGCGCGGCGACCTTCACCGGCGATGTCTCTTTCGGTGAAGCAAATTTCACCGGTAATGCCGAATTCCGTGGTGCGACCTTCAAGCGCAATGCCGCATTTGGAACAGTGCGGTTCGATGCGACGCCGCGGTTCGGGCCAGTCGCGTGCGCGAGATCCGTCATGCTGGACAGGGCGGTGTTCGGGGCACCGGTGACCCTGGAGATCGCGGCCCAGGAGGTGTCGTGTGTTCGGACTTTTTGGGAGTCGACGGCCACGCTGCGACTGCGCTACGCGCGGGTGGACCTTACCGATGCGGTCCTCACGTCCCCGGTCGCTGTGACTGCCCACCCCGCTTCATTCACCGTCGGTCCCCACCCCCGCCCGGGGAACACCCTGGACGAAAGCATGCTGGCGGACCGCAAACAGGCGGTCAGGATGGCTTCAATACGGGGGGTAGACGCCGCACTGCTGGTCCTCACCGGAACGGACCTGTCTGAATGCCTGTTCACTGGTGCGTTCCACCTCGACCAACTCCGCCTCGAAGGCCGTACCGTTTTCGCCTCACCACCAGTCGGCTGGCACGGCGGTGGGCTGTGGCCCCACCGCTGGAGCCGACGGCGCACCCTCGCCGAAGAACACCACTGGCGCGCAACCGTAGTCAGGAGGCCTGCCTCTCCGTTCAGCCAGTCCTTACTTCTCAGGGAATGGCGCCCTGGCCCCCATCACGCCGACCCGGGACGCACTCCCGGCCCCGAGGCGCTGGCGGCGACTTACCGTCAGTTGCGCAAGGCGTTGGAGGATGGGAAGAACGAGCCGGGCGCCTCCGACTTCTACTACGGCGAGTGCGAGATGCGCCGCCACGACCACGTCGGGACCCCGGCCGCTGAGCGTTTCCTGCTGAACGTCTACTGGGCCATCTCCGGCTATGGCCTGCGCGCATCCCGTGCCTTGGCCTGGCTGCTGGCCGCGATGACCGTCACCATACTGGCCGTGATGCTGTGGGGGCTGCCCGCCGACGACCCGAGACCGCAGACCACCGGCCGTCAGGTCGCCGCCGGGCAGACTATCACCCTCACCACCGACATCCCGCCTGCCAACAATCCCAGCGGCCCGCTGCACCGCCGGATCACCGGCCAACGTGCCGAGAAGGCCCTGCGCGTGGTGATCAACTCGGTGATATTCCGCTCATCCGGCCAGGACCTCACCACCGCGGGCACCTACACGGAGATGGGCGCCCGCCTCATTGAGCNACCTCACCACCGCGGGCACCTACACGGAGATGGGCGCCCGCCTCATTGAGCCCGCCCTGGTGGGTCTGGCCGGACTTGCCGTACGCAGCCGCGTCAAACGCTGACCCAGGGCGGCCAGCAGCAGGAGCGGAACCGTTTGCCTCGATCTTCTCTCTTCGCGTCGCCGCGTCCACGACACTGAGCAACGGAAGCCCGCCAAACGCGAGGCGTCCGGCCCGAAGCCGACTGCCGTCGAACTGGTCCCGATAGCCTTCCCTTCCGTGGTGCAGGCACGGAGTGAAGGCTGAGCCCTTCGGGGGAGGTGGGGCGTTGTGGCGCTGTGGATGGTGGCCGCGACGTTATGGGGTGTGGGGCAGGCCGTGGTGCTCAGCTCGCCGACGCGGTCGGTTCGGTGGCCCGTGGTGCTGCTGGCGGCGGTGCTGGGGGTGTACGGGTGCGGGGTCGCCGGTGCGCTGCTGGAGCTGATGTACACCCGGTGCGCCGCCGACCTCACCGGTGAGTCGCTGCCCAGGGCGGTCGCGAAGGCCGGCTACACGGTCGATCCGGTCATCGAGGAGCTGGTGAAGGTCGCGCCGCTGGTGCTGGCCGGATGGAACGTCCGCATCCGCCGTCAGTGGGGCCTGACCGACTTCGTGGTCCTCGGAGCGGCCCTTGGCGCCGGGTTCGGGCTGCTGGAGGGCCTGGCGCGGTTCGGGATGGACGCGGACCGAGCTTGGGCGCACCCCGACGGCGGGTGGGTCGTCCGCCGCGGCTTCCTCTACCTCCCCTACATCCCCGGCCCGGGACAGGTGTTCGGCACCTGGTTCCCCGCTCCGACTGGCACCCTTGAACTCGGCGACCTGCACCCGGCGGCGGAGACCAACCCGCACCTGGTGTACTCCGTGCTGGCCGCGCTGGGCGTGGGCGTGCTGATGCGCGCCCGGGGTTGGTGGCGGCTGGCGGGCATCGTGCCGTTGGCGGCGGCCCCGGCCCACCACATCCTGAACAACTACGCCATCGAGCACCACCGGGCCCGGGACGCGCGGGCTCTGGTGGACGCGTTCGAGGGCGTGCTGTGGCTGGTGCCGCTGGGATGTCTGGCGGTGGCGATGGCCGCGGACTGGTGGCAGATACGCCGGGCCAGGCGGGTCGTGCCGGGTGTCCTGATCCGCGGCGAGCGTGTCGGACGGCCCGGACCGGTGGCGCTGGCGGCCTACGGGGCGTGGTGTGTGCCGTGGTCGACGACCGTGGCGTGGCGTTTCGCGCGGTTTCGCCGGTCGCTGCTGTACACGGCCTTCCGGCCTGCCTACCCCGGGCGGGAGCTGCTGCACCGGGCGGTCGTCCAGACCGCCGAGCGGATCGACGCCAGCGACCACGAGACTGCCTGGCAGGGTGTGGGCTGGCGGGCCGTCCGCCAGGCGGCCCGATCAGGGCGGGGCAGGCGTCAGTGGTGGACGGTCGTGGTCTCGCTGATCCTGGCGGCCCCGGCCGTTCTGCTCTGGGGCGTCGGCTCCTTCCCAGCGCAGTCCGGGGTGCGGGAGTGGTTCACCACCGGGCACGGTCCGTCGGTGCTGGTCGGCTTCGGGATCGCGGGCCTGGTGTGGACCGGCTGGACGTTGATCCGCCTCGGCAGCACGTGGCGGACGGTGCAGGCCGTGCCGCTGGCCGAGACCCTGGCTGTTCTGCGCTTCCGCCTGTGGACCGCTCTGGGCACCGCCGTGGCCGGGATGCTGCTGTTCGTCCGCCTGCAAAACGGCATGGCACCCGGCGACCCGGCGATCCCGCGCCACCTCCACCTTCTCGATGCCCTCGACCGCTTCCTGGCCTACGCCGGTTTCGCCCTCCTGCTGCTGTCCCTGCTCACCCTGTTCACTCCGCCCGGTCTGGCGCTCGCCGGAGGCGGGGTTGCTGGCGCTCTGACGGCCGAAGCCGCCCTCAACGCCGGCGCCCTGGGCGCCGCCGGTGTCGTGCTGATGGCGGTCGGTGCAGCGGGAACGGGCGCGAGCGACCCGGGTGGAGGGAGGCGCGGGGAGGTCCCGCAGTGGCTGCGGGACAAGTGGAACGAGGGACGCAAGTTCAATGAGGACAATTGGCCACGATATCCCGCCAATGAGATCTATCTCGAAAACGGAAAAGTCCTCGACTCGTACCGGCCCGGGAAAGAGATCGTATCGCGCAAGCAGACGCAGATATCGAAGATCAAGCCCGACACGTTCAGGAATTATCTGCGCGAGATCCACCAGAAGTACAAGGCGGGCACAAAGATCCCGGACACCCCAAAGGCGCGCAGCGAGTACCCGCAGTTGATCGGGAAACCCCTGAAGGGCAAGTACTATCTCGAAGTGCCAGTCCAGTCGCAACCTGTGCCAGACTGGGCGCTCAGGGAAGCGGCGGACCACGGCGTGATAATCCGGGACGTGCGGGGCTTCGTCCACCGGCTACCGAAGGGAACGGGCTGAATCTGCCATGATCTGGACCTACTGCGAGCAGTGGAACAACCTCACCGAGACGCCCATGGAATCGCTCACACCTGAGCAGGCTCGGGCCAGGCATGTGTCCGGTCAGCTGTACACCGCTGTCGCATCCCCCGATGAGCACTCCGCCCCGGTGCTGCGAGTGGAAATTCGACTGGAGACCGGTTACGCCTCAGTCATTTTCATGGATGAGCACGGCCGCGACTCCCTCGACTACACCTTCACCCTCACCAACGGGTCTCTTTTCCTGGAGACGGCGACCTCATACGACTACGGAGACTCGGAGGAGCGGGGCGGATATGCGGACGCGGAGCGCATGGAGTCCTACGAGTTCACCACGGATGGCATCATGCGGCGCACTGTGGAGGTCGATGGCGAGGAATCCAGGGAAAGCCGAAACGGGATTGACGTCACCAGCAACTGGGAATCCGTTCCCGATTTCGGCGTCTATGATGCGCTGATCCGACGCGAACGCGCTTGAAACCAGAATTACGGAATAGGCTTTTCTCTTCCTTCCTCGCCCTGTGCCCTCGCCTTTGGAAAGGGCCACAACGGCTCTCACGCCTCCCCGAACTCGTCCTCGTGGGACTGGCCGCCCTCGCCGTGCGCAGCCGGGTCAAACAACGGCCAGTTTGCCCGCCCCGACTCGCATCCCTGGCACTGTCGCGTCTTCTGGCCGCGCCGCCCGGATGTGGACGCCGCGTGAAGGGCCGGGTCGGCGTCACCGGACATCCCCGCTACGGAGGCTTCGTGCAGGCCAACTTCTGCTCGTACTCCCCGGGTAGTCGCTCGACTACACTCCGGCCCGTGAATGTTGCTCCCACACCCGAGAACCCGCAGGCTGACCCACAGCGCGAGGAGTTGGTCGACAAGCTCATCGCGCAGCTCACCGAGCTTGGCGCACTCCGGTCCGGTGAGGTCGAGGCTGCCATCCGGGCCGTGCCGCGGCATCTGTTCGTCCCGGACGTGCCGTTGGCCCAGGCGTACGCGGCGGAGGACGCGCCGGTCGTCAAGCGGGACGAGCACGGCGTGGTGATCAGCTCGGTCTCGGCGGTGCGCGTGCAGGCGATGATGCTGGAGCAGGCCGAGGTACGACCGGGAATGCGGGTGCTGGAGATCGGGTCCGGCGGGTACAACGCGGCCCTGATCGCGGAGCTGGTCGGCGAGGGGGGTCAGGTGACCACCATCGACATCGACCGGGACGTGATCGACCGCGCCCGCCGCCTGCTGTCGGAGACGGGGTACGAGCGGGTGACCGCGCTCGTCGCGGACGGCGAGGAGGGTGAGCCGGGGCGCGCGCCCTATGACCGGATCATCGTCACGGTCGGCGCCTGGGACATCCCGCCTGCGTGGACGAACCAGCTCGCCGAAGGCGGGCGGATCGTTGTGCCCCTGCGGGTGCGGGGACTGACGCGGTCGGTCGCCTTCGAGCGCCGGGGCGGGCGCCTGGTGAGCCGGGAGTACGAGCTGTGCGGCTTCGTACCGATGCAGGGGGCCGGGGAGAACCGGGTGCGCCTGGTGCTGCTGCACGACGAGGACGGGGCGCAGGTGGGCCTGCGGCTGGACGACGGGCAGCAGGTGGATGTCGGGGGGCTGCGCGAGGCGTTGCGTCAGCCGCATGTGGAGGTGTGGTCGGGAGTGACCATCGGCGGGATGGAGCCGTTCGACAACCTCGACCTGTGGCTGGCGACCACCCTGCCGGACTACGCGCTGCTGACCGCGACGCCCGCGGCGCGCGAGCGGGGCCTGGTCACCTCCGCGTCGCCGCTGGGCACCTCGGTGCTGGTCGACGGTGACAGCTTCGCCTACCGGCGGATCCGGCCGACGAGTCCGGAGCGTACGGCGTTCGAGTTCGGGGCACGCGGGCACGGGCCGGAGGCGAAGGCGGTCGCGGAGCGGCTGGTGGAGGAGATCCGGGCCTGGGACCGGGCCCACCGTGCCGACCGGGCCCGCTACGAGGTGCACCCGGCGGGCACGCCGGAGGACCGGCTGCCCGCGGGCCGGGTGATCGACAAGCGGCACACGCGGGTCACGATCTCCTGGCCCTGACAGCGACGCCGGGGCCGGGGCCGCACCACAGATCCATCACCGCCTACCAACAGGAGGAGTCGCGATGGCAGTGGCAACACCGGGTGGAACACCCGCCTCGTCGGATTTCGACATCGAGTTCTCGGTGGTCGAGCAGGGGCCGATCGTCCCGGACCTGGTGAACGACACCAGCGACAACTGCACCAGCACGTGTGAGAGCGCGTGCTCCAACAGCACGTGTGAGTGAAACCAGGCAGGCCGGTCCCCGGGGTCTTGCGGCCCCCGGGGACCGGGGTCTCCAGGGGAGTGGGGGTGCCCGGGGTTGTTCCGGTGTGTCGACGCGGCGTTGGTGCGGGTCGCGGCGTATCCGAGCGGGTTCGAGGTTCCGGCGTGGCCTGAAGTGGTCGGCGGCTCGGACACGGATGTCGAGGAGTGGCGCCGGTGGCTGGTGCGGGTGTGGGCCCAGGATGCGGTGGCGGAGGCCGTGGAGGTGGCCAGCCCGGTCCTGGCCCGCCGTATCCGTGAGATATGCGACGGGCGCTCCCAGCAGACGCGGCAGGTGCGGCGGGCGGCCGGGGCGCTGGTGCGGTACCTGCTGCGTATGCGGCACCGGGCGACGCCGTTCGGGCTGTTCGCCGGGGTCGCGCCGCTGCGCTTCGGCAGCGAGCTGGCGGTGCGCTGGGGGCAGGAGCATCGCGCGCACGCGCGGGTGGACGCGGTGTGGCTGGCGGGGGTGGTCGCGCGCCTGGAGCGGTGCCCGGAGCTGCTGCGCCGCCTGCCGGTCGTGGCCGACTCCACGTGCCTGGTGCGGGGCGGGAAGCTGGTGGTGCCCTTCCAGCAGGCGCCGTATGCCGGGCCGGGCGGCCCGGCGGAGGTGAGCACCCGGCACACCAAAGCGGTGGAGACCGCCGTGAAGGCCGCACAGTCGCCGGTGCCCGTGGCGGACCTGGCGGGCAAGCTCGCCGCCGACTACCCGGGTACGCCCGTCGAGGCGGTCGAGAGGCTGCTGACCGCGCTGGTGGCCCGCGGTGTGCTGCTGACCAGCCTGCGCCCGCCGATGACGGTCACCGACGCGCTGGGTCACGTCGTCGGCGAGCTGGCCGCCGCCGACGCGGAGTCGGTCGAGGAGGTGGCGCCCCTCGCCCGGCGGCTGGTCGAGATCCACCAGTCCCTGTTACGGCACAACCGGGCCGCGCCCGGTGTCCGGCGGAGCGTCCGGGCGGCCATAGCCGGACGGATGGCGGAGGTGTCCCCGGCCGTCGAGCAACCGCTGGTGGTCGACCTGAGGCTGGGCTGCTCGGTGACCTTGCCGCAGGCGGTGGCTCGCGAAGCCGAGAAGGCCGTCACCGCGCTGGCCCGCCTGGCACCATCCCGGACCGGCTCCGCGGCCTGGCGGGACTACCACGCCAGGTTCCTGGAGCGGTACGGCATCGGCGCGGCGGTCCCGGTACGCGAACTGGTCGACGCGGACACCGGGCTGGGCTTCCCCGCCGGCTACCGCTCCTCGCTGCTGGAACAGCCCCGGCCGCCCCTGACCGCGCGCGACGAACGGCTCCTCGCGCTGGCACAGCAGGCCGCACTCGACGGCACCGGCGAGCTAGTACTCGATGACCGCGCGCTCGCGGACCTGGCCGTCGACGACGGCGCGGGCGGCGGGCAGGTGCAGGCGCACACGCAGTTGTCCTTCCGCATCCAGGCGCCGACACCGGCCGTGCTGGAGCGTGGCGCGTTCGACCTCGTCCTGGCCGGGGTGTCCGCCGCGGCCGGCACCAGTGCCGGACGGTTCCTGGACCTGCTCGACGCGCCCGACCGCGACCGCATGGCCGCCGCCTACGCCGGTTTGCCCACGCTGGAGGACGGGGCGCTGCGAGCCCAGGTCTCCAGTCCTCCGCTACGGGTGCGTACCGAGAACGTCGCGCGGGTTCCCGCTGTCCTGCCGTACGTGATCTCGCTGGCCGAGCACGGCGCCGCGGGCCGCGCGCTGCCGTTGGACGACCTGGCCGTCTGCGGCGACGCCACGCGGCTGTACCTGACGTCCCTCTCGCTCGGCCGGAGCGTCGAGCCCGCGGTGCTCAACGCGGTGGAGCCGACGAACTTCACCCACCCGCTCGCCCGGTTCCTGTGCGAGATCCCCCGGGCACGGGCCGCCGCCCTCGCCCCGTTCTCGTGGGGAGCCGCCCGACGGCTGCCGTTCCTGCCGCGCGTCCGGTACGGCCGTACGATCCTGGCCCCCGCCCGCTGGCGGGCGACCCGAGCCGACCTCGCGCCAGCGGACTCTCCTTGGGAGCAGTGGGAGCGCACCATGACGGCTTGGGCGCGCCGGTACCGCCTACCTGACGCGGTCTACCTGGGCGACAACGACCAGCGTCTGCGCCTGGACCTGGACGAGCCCGTTCACCTGCGGCTGATCAGAGACCGCTTGGAACGCACCGGCCACGCGACCCTGACCGAGGCGCCCGAGCCGTCGGCGTACGGATGGCTCGACGGGCGCCCGCACGAGATCACCCTGGCGCTCGCCTCCGCCGCGCAGCCCGCGCCCGCCCGCCGGCGGACCGGTGCGCCGACTGTCGTGGGCCGCGAGCACGGACGGCTGCCGGGCGCCTCGGAGTGGGCGTTCGTGAAGCTGTACGGGCACCCGGCGCGACAGGCCGACCTCCTTACCACCTGCCTGCCCGACCTGTGGGAAACCTGGGACCACCCGCCCGAGTGGTGGTACGTGCGCTACCGCGACCCCGAGCCGCACCTACGGCTGCGGCTGCGGCTGCCCCACCCCGACGCGTGGGGAGAGTGCCTGCGGCAGGTCGGCACCTGGGCGGCGGACCTACGACAGCGGGGACTGGTCGGCCGCGTGCAGTGGGACACCTACTACCCGGAGACCGGCCGCTACGGCACCGGCGCGGCCATGGCCGCCGCCGAGACGGTGTTCGCCGCCGACTCCGAAGCGGCCGTCGCGCAGTTGACGCTCAGCACGAGCGGCGATCTGCCCCCGCAGGCGGTCACGGCGGCGAGCCTGGCCGACCTGGCGGTCTCCTTCACCGGGAGCACCCGCGCCGGCCTGCGCTGGCTGATCGACCACACCACGACGAGATCGGGTCCGGCACCCGCCCGGGACCTGCACGCCACCGTACGACGCCTGTCCGAACCGCACGGCAACCGCGCCTTCCTGCGCTCGGTGGCGGGCGGCGAGGAGGTCGCCGAAGCGTGGGCCCGGCGCCGCGCGGCACTGGCCGCCTACCGCGGCCGACTCGCCGACACCGGCGGGCCCGATCCGGACGCGGTGCTGGCGTCTCTGCTGCACATGCACCACATCCGCGCTGCGGGGATCGATGAGGACTGCGAACGCACCTGCCGCCGCCTGGCCCGCTCCGCCGCCCTGTCGTGGACCGCCCGAGGTGAAGGAGCCGAGCGGTGAGCACCCCCGCCTCCGCCGCACCCCCAGCCCACGACCCCCAGGACGCGCGGTCGGCGCAGTCCCTGTCCAGGGGCGCCATCGGCATCGCCCTGCTCCACATCGAACGCGCTCACGCCGGCTTGGGAGACTGGGACACCGCCCACTCCTGGATCAACGCGGCCACGCGCACCAGCCTCAGCGCCGCCGACGGCGCTTCCCTCTTCTTCGGTGTCCCCGCGGTGGCGTTCACCCTCCGCGCGGCCGGAGCCGACGGCACACCCCGCTACGCGGGCGCCCTGGCGCGGCTGGACGCCCACGTCACCGCCCTCGCGCACCGCCGCACGCAACAGGCCGAAGCACGCATCGCCCACGGGCTGCTGCCGCACATGCGCGAGTTCGACGTCATCAACGGCCTCACCGGTATCGGCGCCCACCTCCTCAAACGCGCCCCCAGCAGCAGCGCGACGGAAAGGGTGCTGACCTACCTGGTCCGCCTCACCGAGCCGCTGCGCGTCGATGACGAGACGCTGCCCGGCTGGTGGACCGGCCACGGTCCCTTCCACGCGTCCACCCGCGACTTCCCGGGCGGCCACGGGAACTTCGGACTCGCCCACGGAATCACCGGACCCCTCGCGCTGCTCGCCCTGGCCCTGCGCGGCGGTGCCGCCGTCGACGGGCACACGGACGCCATCGAACGCATCTGCGCCTGGTTGGACACCTGGCGGCAGGACCACACCACCGGTCCGTGGTGGCCCCAGTGGCTCACCCGCGAGGACCTGCGCACCGGCCGCCCGAAACAGCCGGGTCCGCTGCGGCCCTCTTGGTGCTACGGCACGCCGGGCCTCGCGCGCGCCCAGCAGCTCGCCGCGATCGCCACCGGCGACGCCGCGCGCCAGCTCCTGGCCGAGCAGGCCCTCGTCGGGTGCCTGACCGACTCCGCGCAGCTCGACCGGATCGCCGACACCAGCCTGTGCCACGGCTGGGCCGGCCTCTTCCAGACCGTCTGGCGCGCGGCCCGCGAAGCCCGAACGCCCGCGCTCGCCGCCCACCTGCCGGACCTGACGAATCTTCTTGCCCGCCACAGCCGAGCCGCCCAGCAGACCGCGTCCCACCAGCCCGGGCTCCTCGAAGGAGACGCGGGCTCGGCCCTCGCCCTCCACACCGCCGCGCGCGGCGCGCCTCCGGTGTCCGAATGGGACGCCTGCCTGCTGATCGGCTGAAGCAACCAGAAACCGTACGCCCCGCGACCAGGCGGAGAGCCCGGAGGAGGAAGCCCCGTGGTCAGCGGCCCATCACCCCGGACCGTAGAGAAAGGAGTCCTCGCCGTCCTGGCAGGCGTACCGCTCGACGAGGCCGCCGCCCAGGTGCCCATGGAGCCGACCGCGCTCGCCGACGCTGCCGAGCAGTACCAGGCCGCCGGGTATGCGGCGCTCGAAGCAGGCGTCGGGTCCCGCGACTGGTTCCAGGTCCACGTGCGGTTCCCCGACTGGGCCACCGCCGAGCAGACCGCCGCCACCCACCTCGCGCCGCGGATACGGCGCGCGGAGAGCGCGGGGACCGTCGCGTCGTGGTGGTTCATCCGCAAGGCCCCCTGCTGGCGTCTGCGCTTCCAGCCCGGCCCCGCCGCCGACATCGGGCAGTGGAAGGCGTCCATCGCGCGCATGCTCGACAGCATGCTCTCCGAGAGCCTGATCGCCAGGTGGTGGGAAACCGTCTACGAGCCCGAGAAGTTCGCCTTCGGTGGCCCGGTCGGAATGGACGCCGCCCACCGCCTCTTCCACGCCGACAGCCGGGGCTTCCTCGACTACCTCTGCCGTCACGACCCGGGCGCTCCGCCCGAGCGTCGGATCGAGCGAAGGGAGTTGTCCGTCCTCCTGCTGAGCCTGCTGATGCGCGGTGCCGGACAGGAGTGGTTCGAGCAGGGAGACGTCTGGAGCCGTGTCGCGGAGCGGCGTCCCCTGCCTCCCGGTACGCCGTTGGACCGTCTGCCGGGCATGAAGCCTGGCCTTCGGCGGCTCATGACCGTGGATACCAGCGCCTCCAGCACGCTGATGAAGAACGGCGGCTCGCTGGCGTTCATCGCCGACTGGGCCGCCGCCTTCGAGGCAGCCGGACAGGCGCTGGGCAAGGCGGCCCGCGACGGCGAGCTCGGCCGAGGCGCGCGGGCGCTGCTCGCCCACCACGTCATCTTCCACTGGAATCGGATCGGACTGCCCACGAGGGCGCAGGCGATCCTGGCGATGGCGGCGCGAGAGGTGGCGCTGGGGGAAGGGTGAGGTCGGTGGGACTCGGAAGACCGCGCGGAACGCTCGTCCCGTGACGCTCGCGCGTCTGCGGGCCAACCTTGACGGGTCGGCCCGCAGACGCGCAAGGAAGCCTGTTCACCCTTCGCCGAGTCCGTCGGCCTTGACCGCGGCGATGAAGGTCATCCAGGCGTCTGCGGTGAACACGAACGCCGGGCCCGTGCGGTTCTTGGAGTCGCGGACGGCCATCGCGCCCTCGACCCGGGCTCCTTCGACGCACTCTCCGCCCTGGTCGTTGCTGTAGCTGGACGTGAACCAGTGGACGCCCGTCAGGCCCTCAGCCGTGGTCATCAGTATCAGAACTCCTTGATCGCTTCCTTGACCATGCTCAGGGACTCCTGTGGTCCCAGAGCGACAGCTTGCAGCTCGGTGAAGGCGCCCTCGTACTTCGCGACGTCGTTCTCACGTCGGATGACCCATGCGTCGGCCAGGTTCTCCAGGTAGACGATGGGCCTGATGAGAAGCCGCTCGGGGAACTGCAAGACGACGAACGGCCCGTTCATTCCAGGGTGGGTGCCTGCCCTGAAGGGCACGACCTGCACCAGGACGTTGGGCAGCGACGAGGCGACCTCCGCGATGTGAGCCAGCTGGCCGCGCATCACGGCCGGGTCACCCACGGTCCGCCGCAGGACGGCCTCGTTGATCACTGCCACGTACCTGAGCGGGTTCTCGGTCCGGCGCAGCGCCTCCTGCCGCGTCATGCGCACCGCGACGAGACGGTCGACCACCTCGGCGCTGAGTCCCTGGAGCGCGCGCTGGTGGATGACGCGTACGTACGACTCGGTTTGCAGCAGGCCGGGAACGAACTCACTCGCGTACGTGTGCAGGTTGGTGGCGGTGGCTTCGAGCCCGAGGTACGCCTTGAGCCCCGGCGGGATGACCGGGCGGTACTCCGACGCCTGCCACCAGTCCTTCTTCGTCTTGGTGACGGTGGCGTAGCCCACCAGCAGAGCACGCGTCTCGGGGTCCGCTCCGTAGAGCTCGCAGAGAGCGATGACCTCGGCCGGCTCCACGACGGCGTTCTCTCCGGTCTCGATCCGGTTCATCTTGCTGGCTCCCCAAACGAGCCGTTTCGCGACCTCGGATGCCGTCAATCCCGCGGCGGCTCGAAGGTTGCGCAACTCGGTCGCGAGGCTGAGACGGCACAGAGCGGGCGCCGCCTCGATGTCCGCGATCACCTTGGTGTCCTCCCTGCATGTAGGCCCAGTCTCCCTGCCCGTCTTCTGCTGGAGCAAGGAAGGTTCTGCGTCAGAGCGAAATATTCTGCTGCGCCGCGAACGGCGGGCTGGGCATTGAGAGTTGCGACAGAATCGCCCCAACAGAATTCTGACAGACGGGTTTCCGTCGTGGCGATTCTGATGGCATGCTTAATCGCCGCCGCTGCACACCGCAACAGGCCGCGCCCACTCCGTGACTGAAGGAGTGCGCTCGGCTGCGCGCGCCTGCCCTGCGGCGTCCCAAGAGACCTCGACGCAAGGACTCGGCGATGTTGCAGCACTTTCCGGCTGCCCCGGCGGCCACAGACTGCTTAACGGCTCCGTTGGTGACCCAGTTCACTCGAAATCGGAGCGCGGGCCTGCTCGCCATGGCGGGTCCCGCCTCCTCCACGATCGAGGAGACGCCGGTGCCCGAGTCCTCCGTCAACTGTGCTCGCGTCTCGGTTACTTCCGAGCCGGTGAACGTCAGCCTACTCCGCCGCCTCGGGGACGCGGCCCTCGCCTGCTGGGGGCTGTCCCACCTACAAGACGCCGTGCAACTCCTGGTCAGCGAGATGGCCACCAACGCCATCCGGCACGGCGGCGGCAACAAGCTGCTGTTCTCCCTCTTCTACGAGAAGGGCGAGGTGCGCATCGAGGTAGACGACCGCGCTCCCGCTCGACTCCGAGTCAGGCACCCACGCCCTGACGAGGAGAGCGGTCGTGGCCTGCTTCTCGTCGACGCGCTCTCCGACCGCTGGGGGAGACGGGGAACGAGCACCTGGTGCGTCCTGGCTGCCACCAGCAAGGAGCACACGGGGTGAGGGGCCACATCGCGAAGCGGGCCGTCGCCGCACCCCTGCCCGGTGGGCCGAGCGCGGCAGAACCTCGCCGTACGGCGGGCGCCCCGCGGCTGCGGCGGTCCGGCTGTACGCCCGCCGCGCAAGGGGCGCTGGTCCGACCGGACGCCGACATCGTGCGACGAGTCTTAGCCGGTCTGACGCGGAAACTGGCTGAAGAGCTGGCGCTGCCGGTCGACGTGGAACAGATGGTGCGTTCGGTGCTGGCCGGCCGTACGGCCCGCTTGGACGGCGAGGCTCTGGGCGCGGTGGCCGGCGTTCTTCGCGGCCACGTCACGGTGCTCGTCGCGGACGTGGAGAGCCGTCTCGATCCAGGTCGGGTGGTTGTCCGGGAGGCGGTTTCGCGGGCCCGCCGCTGCCTGGACGACCACGGTGGCGGGACCCGTTCCACACGGCGTCTGGTGAAGAGGCTGGCGGGAGCGGCCCAGGCGCTGCTCGATCTGCGCGTCCTGGCCGAGGGCGAGTCGTCCCCTGAAGCCGGTTCGGTTGGCGCGGTCAGCGGCCGGTCGGCTGGGACGGCGGTGGCCTGATGCTGCTCGCAGCCCTGGTGGCCCACCTGGTCGGTGACTTCGTGCTGCAGTCGGCGTGGATGGCTGAGGAGAAGACGCGGCGCTGGTGGCCGGCTGTGGTGCACGGCGCGGTCTACGCTCTACCCTTCCTCTTCCTCACGCACTCGGTGCCCGCCTTGGTGGTGATCGCGGGGACGCACGTGGTGCTGGACCGGTACCGGGCCGCGCGGTTCCTGGTGTGGGCGCGGAACCAGGTGGCGCCCGCCGCGTGGCGCCCGTCGTGGGCCGATGTCCGGGACAACCACGGGTCTCCGTCGAGCGTGTCGCCGGGCCTGGCGCTCGCGCTGGTCATCGTCGCGGACAACACGGTGCACCTGCTCATCAACGCGACCGCCTTGGAGCGGCTGGGGTAGGCCCCTGCTTGCCGTTCTAGCCGCCCGCTCGGCCCGGCGCTGTTTCTCCCCGCCGTGAGCGCGGTCGTTCCCCCTTCTTGCCTCCCGATCGGCGGGCCCGCTGTCGAGCCCGCCGCGCCTTTCCACGTGAAGGAGCACGCATGTGGCGTGAGAGCCATCTGATAAGGAAGCCCTCCGACGGTGTTCCCGGAAAGCCGCCGCTGCGGCCGGACCTGGCCGAGCTGCTGCTGGTGAGCGCGCACCAAGTACAGCTCCTGCTCCAGCTCGCCCACCACCACCCGGCTGCGGCGTGGGACACGGCGCTGGCCACCTGCACCGCGGGGAACGCGCAGGTTCTGCGCTGTCTGATCGGCGAGTTCGGCTGGCCCGGACACCGGCTGGTGGGCGAACGTGGCGGGACGGCGGCGTGGATGATCGCCCAGCACGCCGTCACCGATCCCGACCTCCAGCGTCAGGCGCGCGAGTTGGTCGTGCGGGCCGTGGCGATCGGTGACGCTGACCCGCTGCACCTGGCCCACCTCACCGACCGGTGCTGCGTGATCGACGGCGAGCCGCAGGTGTACGGCACGCAGTACGGACGCGACGGCAGCGGAGCGACCGTACTGCACCCCGTACGGGACCTGGACGGGCTTGACGAGCGCCGAGCGGCGGTCGGCCTGGAGCCGCTGGGCTCGGGGCCGTTGACGGACTCCCCTCTTCACCTTCCGCACCTCATCGAAGCGTCGGCTCGTACCTGACGTGCCGGGCACACGTGTGCCCCCCCGTGCTGCGGCCGCGTCGGCTCCTGCGTGGCGGCGGACTGCTCGGACATCCGAGGCCGCTCCGCCGCCGCCAGCGCCCTGACCCCGCGCCGAGACCCGTTACTCCCATCCCCCCTTTTCTGTGAGGTCACGTTGACGACTCTGCTGTACCCGGACCCGGGTTCGATCTTCACCGGCACTGCTTCGCACTACCTTGCACGGCCCGGCTACCCGGCCGAGCTGCTGGACCGCGTGGCCGAGCTGGCCCGGCGGCTGCCCGGCTCCCGGGTGCTGGACTTGGGCACCGGCCCTGGTGTGGTCGCGCTGGAGCTGGCCCAGCGCGGGGCCCACGTTGTGGCGGTCGATCCCTCGCTGGAGATGCTCGCCGAGGGCAAGAGGCGGGCGGCAGCCCGTTTCCTGACGGACATCGAGTGGGTCGAGGGCCACTCCGGGGCCCTTCCCCCGTTGGTCGGTGACTTCGCCGTGGTCGTGATCGCGGACGCCTTCCACCTCATGCGCCGCCAGGAAACCCTCGCCACGCTCGACGGCCTGGTTCATCCGGACGGGTGCGTGGTGCTGTTGTCGCACCGCTGGCCCGGTCACCCGAAGCCCTCATGGGACCCGCTGCTGGAACGGGTGCGGGCACGCCACCTGGGCCCCCGACGCCATGCCGGACCCACCGGGTACGCGCCCCGGCCGGAAGCCGCCAGCCACGAAGAGGTCTTCCGCAACTCCGCGTTCCACCGAATAACCAAGACCACCTACGACTACATGATCGACGTGACGCTCGACGGGCTCATCGCCTGGCAGTTGTCCCAGGCGCACTCCTCGGCCCCCGTCCTGGGGGAGCGCCGCGCGGCGTACGAGGAGGACCTGCGCCGCCTGCTGAGTGCCTTCGAGCCGTCCGGCCGTTTCCGCGAACGCAGCCAGGCCCACCTGCTCATCGGCCAGCGCAGCCAGCCTCCCACCCCGCGGGCCGAGGGCTGACCCCAGAGCACCCACCCTCCCCGGCGGGGCCGCTGGCCGCCTCGCCGCTGTCGCTCCCGTGCCGAGCCCGGCACGGGCACCGGGGCCGAGTCGGCCTCGAATCCACCACCACAACGGAAGAACGACTTCGTGATCCACCGTTCCCGATTCGCCACCAGCGCCGTCGCCGCAGCCCTGGCCGGCGGCGCGCTGATGACCGCCGCCACCGTTCCCCTTGGCCCCGCCGCCTCGGCGGCACCTCCGGCCGCGTCGAGCGCGTCGTCTCCGTGCCAGCAGCACACCGGCCACGTCTGCTACGAGCTTCTGCCCGGCGGGTTCGACCGCCTACACGCCAGGGCCGACGGTGGCGCCGACCGGCGCGCCTCCGTGGCGCCGCCGACGTCCACGCCTCCGGGCATCCCATGGACTCCGGCCTCCTGCCGCGTCCAGTTCGGGAAGCCCTGCTACACCGTCTCGCACCTCGCCCACGCCTACGGGGTGGACAGGCTCCACGCCCGAGGAGTCGACGGCGCCGGGCAGACGATCGCCGTCATCATGCCGCTGGGCAATCCGACCGTCCAGCACGACATGGACGTCTTCAGCGACGCCAACGGCCTGCCCCGGACACGCGTCGAGGTCATCGAGCGCGGCGACGTACAGGCGGCCGACCCGGCCGACCCGGTGCAGGCGCAGAACATCCAGGAAGCCCAGCTCGACCTGGAACTGGCGCACGCCATGGCGCCCCGGGCCCGTCTGATCCTGGTCAGCACCGCCCGCAATGTGACCAGCGGGACGACGGGCTGGGCGGAGGTCTCGGAGGCGGCCGAGTGGGTGACCGCCCACCGGGACGTGACCGTCCTGTCGTGGTCGTACGGCTTCTACGAGGACAACGCCGCCGAGGAAGCCGGACAGCCCGGCGACTACCACCGGATCACCCCGCTGCGCCGCGGGCTTGAGGCGGCCGCCACGCGCGGCACCACGCTGATCGCGGCGGCGGGGGATACGGGTGCGACCGGGCCGAACCTGGCGGGGACCGCCTTCTACCCCCACCCGAGTGTGCCGTGGCCGGCGAGCGACCCGCTGGTCACCGGCGTCGCCGGAACCGCCCTGCGCCTGGACGACCACGGCCGCCGCATCACCGACGACCGGCTGTGGACGGATGACGGCTCCGGCCACGCCACCGGCGCCGGCCGCTCCCGGATCTGGCCGTCGAACTCCACGGCCGACATCGCACTGGTCGGCAGCCCCGCCTCCCGCGTGGTGGCCTACAGCAGCGCCAACGTCCTGCCCGGCCAGAGCGCGGGCTGGTTCCGCGCGGCGGGCACCAGCGTGGCGGCTCCGCTGATGGCCGGGATCACCGCGCTGGCGGCCCAGCAGGCCGGACACCACCTCGGCCGACTCGCCCCCAGGCTCAAGCGGATCGAGCCGGGCACCCACGGCACGTACGACCTCGCCCGCGGGTGCAACACCGCCCACGGCGTGACCGGCGTGTGCGCGGCTCCCGGCCGCGACGACGCCTCCGGCATCGGCACCCTCACCGACGCCACAGCCTTCACCCGGGCCCTGGCCCGACGCTGAACCACCCCCTGGGCCCGGCCAGCCGAGCCGCCGGCCGGGCCCAGCCCCCTTCTTCCACACTTTTTTGGGCTCTGGCATTGCAGCCTGAAGTCGTGTGAATCAGCCGTTCTCCCGTGCGCCGGGAAACAGAAAGGATCGTCTTCGCCTGTGTACGAGATGCGCCCCGCCGTGGACAGGGATCACGAGGCGATCACCGGACTGATCGCTGCCAGGAACCGGTGGTTCGAGGACCGCGGCATCGTCCCGAACGTCGCTGACGGATCCCTGGCCGCAACGTTGATCGGCGACCGCGCGGAAGACGGACGGCGGCCGCTGGCCTGGGTGCTGTGCGAGGACGGCCAGGTCCTTGGCTGCACCGTCCTGCTCTCGGACATCCAGGCATGGGGCTGGACCGACCAACAGCGCGCCGAGCCTTCCCTGCTCATGCTCGGCACCTACACCGACCCAGCGCACCGGCACGACAAGCCCGGCCGCCTGATGGCCTGGTGGTCGGTGGACTACGCCGCGCGGCTCGGCGGCGTGCGCTGGGTCCGCCGGGTGACGTTCGCCGACCGGCTGATGCGCTACTACCGCGACCAGCAGAAGTGGAACTTGGTGGACACCGTGATCCGCGACGGGCGGCACGCGTACCTGATGCAACGGCGCGCGGAGAGGTTGAAGAACTTCGAGTCCCTGGTCGCCGACTCCGGCAGTTTGACGGCTTCGGCATCCTGACCCGTCCCCCGGAAGGGACGCGACGCAACCTGTCCAGCCACCGACGACCTCTCGCCGTACAGCAGTGCTCTTTCAGCCGGGCACGGGGCTCCCTCCGCCTGCGCGGAGAGCACAGGAAGTCATCCCGGTGGCGGACCATCTCCGTGAGAGTGAGAAGTACCTGGTTGGTGTGGGCAGCACCGGCCCGGGGGCGGAGCATCCCACCAGGGCTGATGACGACTCGGCAAGGAGCGGTCGGCGTGAGCGGGATGACGCCGTTGCGAGCCCACCAGGGCTGATGACGACGGGGTGCTCATCGGCGGGCCCCCGATCCGGGCTGCGGTTGCGAGCCCACCAGGGCTGATGACGACCTGATGGCCGAGGCCCACCGCCTGCTTCAGACGCCGTTGCGAGCCCTCCAGGGCTGATGACGACCCCGCCGCCGTCATCACCATCACCCGCCTGCTGGCGTTGCGAGCCCACCAGGGCTGATGACGACATTCGCGGCATCTGGGAGCCCAGCCCCCAGGTCGGGTTGCGAGCCCACCAGGGCTGACGACGACCCGCCGGCCCCGACGGCGTCCCCGACGCCACGCACCTGTTGCGAGCCCACCAGGGACGATGACGACCCGCCTTCGGGGACCTCGCGGCCCTGCGCCGTCGGCTGTTGCGAGCCCACCAGGGACGATGACGACCCGCCAGTTCCTCGGCGGACACCCAGTCCTGCGGGAGTTGCGAGCCCACCAGGGACGATGACGACGCACGAGCGAGCCGCGCGCCGGGCCGCTGAGGCGGCGTTGCGAGCCCACCAGGGCCGATGACGACGCCGGACCTCCACCAGCCCGCCCCGGACACCCCGCCGTTGCGAGCCCACCAGGGCCGATGACGACGCGCGGCTGATGGCCAGGATCCGCACGATCAAGCCGTTGCGAGCCCACCAGGGCTGATGACGACCCTAAGTCCCGACCGCCGCGGCCTGGTCGTCCCCCCGTTGCGAGCCCACCAGGGCTGATGACGACCGGTGATCCGGTGAGCACCCAGGGCCAGGCGTGGGTGTTGCGAGCCCACCAGGGCTGATGACGACGCCCCCCGCCCCGTCGTCGTCCTGGTCCTGGCCGTGTTGCGAGCCCACCAGGGCTGATGACGACGC
>NZ_JAVSCF010000027.1:0-9737 GCF_031932565.1 Streptomyces sp. B1866 | reverse complement strand
CCAGGGCCGATGACGACGCGCGGCTGATGGCCAGGATCCGCACGATCAAGCCGTTGCGAGCCCACCAGGGCTGATGACGACCCTAAGTCCCGACCGCCGCGGCCTGGTCGTCCCCCCGTTGCGAGCCCACCAGGGCTGATGACGACCGGTGATCCGGTGAGCACCCAGGGCCAGGCGTGGGTGTTGCGAGCCCACCAGGGCCGATGACGACGCCGGACCTCCCCCAGCCCGCCCCGTCGTCGGCCTGGTCCTGGCCGTGTTGCGAGCGCACCAGGGCTGATGACGACCCGGGGGTAGACGATCGGGGGCGCCGCGGTGGTCACGTTGCGAGCCCCCCAGGGCTGATGACGACCCTAAGGCCCGACCGCCGCGGCCTGGTCGTCCCCCCGTGGCGAGCCCACCAGGGCTGATGACGACGCTGCACAGCAGGGCGGCCGTCCGCGCCGCGGCGTGTTGCGAGCCCACCAGGGCTGATGACGACCCGGACATGCCGTACGCGGTCCACTCCTCCAGCGCCTGTTGCGAGCCCACCAGGGCTGATGACGACCCGGGGGAAGACGATCGGGGGCGCCTCGGTGGTCACGTTGCGAGC
Source organism: Streptomyces sp. B1866 (assembly GCF_031932565.1). NCBI lineage: Bacteria > Bacillati > Actinomycetota > Actinomycetes > Kitasatosporales > Streptomycetaceae > Streptomyces > Streptomyces sp. B1866. The sequence goes on along the minus strand of NZ_JAVSCF010000027.1, from coordinate 9,145 downwards.
CCACCAGGGCTGATGACGACACGTGGTCCGCGCGCAGTGGGAAGAGCTGACGGACGCGTTGCGAGCCCACCAGGGCTGATGACGACCCGCGGTCTGGGACCGGCGGCGCGGACGCACGCTGGCGTTGCGAGCCCACCAGGGCTGATGACGACGAGCTGCATCTGCTCGGACGCTTTCTCGTCCCACTGTTGCGAGCCCACCAGGGCTGATGACGACTCGAACAGGTCGATGTCCCGGTGCGTGTAGACCGGTTGCGAGCCCACCAGGGCTGATGACGACCCGAGGGTAAAACTGCTGGCCGACAGGCGTCCACAGGCTCACCTCCCGGGTGATTTTGCAGCGACTCGCCGGTAGTGCAACGTCGCAGGTCAGAAGGTTTTGCGTCACGCTCCACGCACCTTCCAAGCTGAAGGCCAGCAGGCGTTGCCCCGCCCCTGGCAGCCGGTTGTCAGTGCGGGGCGTTAGCTTGCCATCAGTAGTCATCCCGTAACGCGTTGCGTCCCGGTCGGGCTGCCCGGGGCCGCTTGAAGCACATACCATCAATCGGCGGATTCCATGACAAGCTTGAAGAAATTACCATTCTACCTATCTAGTCCAGCTACCGTGCTCTCTATGCCAGTTGGATCGCACCCCGAGACCGGAAAGACCGTCGTGTGGAAGCGGAACGGTGAGTCGCGATGCGCGTGAGGGTCGATGTTGAAGCGGATGCGCCGAGTCTGCGTTGGGAGGATGTGCACGGACCGGCGCGGGCTGTGGTCTACGGCCTGCTCGGTGAGCAGAACCCGGAGCTGGCGCAGTCCCTGCACGACGAGGGCTGGCGGGGGCATCGGCTGAAGCCGATCGGTGTGACGAGTCCGCAGTTCAAGGGGGCGCCGCGTAAGAGGGGGGTGTACACCACCTCCTCTGAGGGGTCGGTGTGGTTCGGGTCGCCGGTCCCGGAGATCGCGGCGGCGCTGGTGGCCGGGCTGGCGTCCCGTACCGAGATCGTGTGGGGGGCGGCCCGCCTGCGGGTGCGTGGCTTCACCGTCGACGTCGGCGCTCCGGGAGATCCTGACGGCGGCGTCGTGGAGCTGGCCACGGCCACGCCGGTCGTTCTCCGGCACGAGGGGCGCGAACTTCTTCCTGGTGACGAGCACTTCGTGGCATGCATGGAGCACAACCTGGTCCACAAGGCCGAGGTGCTCGGGCTGCCCGCGCCTCGTGGGCTGCGGGTGCTGGAGGCGGGGCCGAGGCGCCGGTTCGCGGTGCGTGGGGCGCCGCGGATCGGGGCGCAGGTGCGGGTGGCGGTGGAGGCCGATCCCTGGTTCGTGGAGGCGATCCGGTCGTGGGGGCTGGGGCTGGACACGGTGCAGGGCTTCGGGTGGATCCGATGACCGTCATGGAGAGGGCCGGTGGGCTCGTCGCCACGGGTCATCCGCTGCAGCGTGCCGGAGCCTGGGCGGTGGCCGTGATGGCCGGGCGGGAGCTGCCGGAGCAGGTGGGCGCCGACGATCTAAACGGCGTCGCGGACACCGTTGTACGGGACGCGGTCGCGGCGGCCGTCGCGGCGAAGACCGACCCGTGTTACGACTGGTGGAAGGTCCTGTTCGCGCTGTACCCGAACTCGAAGGCCACTCACGCCAGTCGCCCGCGTGACGCGGTGGTCCTTCGGGACGCGCTAGCGGAGATGTTCGTGCCGGACGACCCCGCCGGCAGGGTCCTGCCGTGCACCTTCTGCGGCGCGGACGCCGCAGCGGTGTGGGCGAAGTCGACGCTGCCGATGTTCGACAGCAACAAGGCGCTGAACACGCTGCCGCCCGGGGTACAGGGCTGGCCTGTGTGCCGAGGTTGCCGGGTGGCGATGTGGGCGCTGCCGTATGGCGCGTGGGTGACGGCGGGTTCGGCGACGGTGCTGTCCTGCGAGAGTCGGCAGGCTGAGCGGGAGTTCGCCGTACGCAATGTGCGGCGTGCCCGGCGCATCATCCAGGCGGGTTTCACCAGTCTGAGCACGGGCGCCTCTCCGGAACTCGTGGTCCTGCGCGCCTTGCGCAACGTGGGGCGCGAACTGTCGGCGACGACGCTGTGGAGCTTCAAAAATGACAACCAGGAACCGTGGCTGCGGGTGACCCGCACCCGCAGGGCGGTGCCGGTCTTCCTGGCTGCGGTGGACGGCAACGCGCCCTTGCGGCGCGGCTGGCGGCTGATGGAGATCGCTTTCACCCAGCGCGATGGGGACGGGCGGGTGACCGCTGCCGGGCCGGTCGAGGCGGCGCGCCTGCTGTTCGAGGCCGAGGACGGCCGCAGCCGTTCGCTGCTGGGGCAACTGCACCGGCTGCTGTGGGAGACCGAACGCTGGAGCAGCCAGGATCGTGCGGCTCTGACTCGGCTCGCGTTCGCTTACGAGAAGGAGATTCACGGCGTGGAGCCGGACCTGAGCGGAGTGGCGAACCTGATCGCCACCTGGATCGAGCATGGAAGCGGCAGTCCGAGGGGCCGCCTGGCCCAGTACGGGAAAGCCGCGCTGGACGGCTACCGACTGGGGCTTCTCCTCCATCAGGCGAGCCTTCGGCTGAGGTACGACGGCCGACCTGTTCATGTGGGGTCTGACGAAGCGCGTCCTTTCGTCCAGCAGCGTCCCCGTGCGTGGGAGCAGCGGGTCTTGCTGTCCCTAGAGGTGCAGCGCCTTCTCGATGAGCGTGGCGTCGCAGTCAACGCCCGGCCGGAAGATCCCCGCGAGCGGGAGCAGATCGAGCGGCTGATTCAAGAACCGCCGCTGGACCTTATGGACGACGATGATGAATTCGGAGCGGTGTGATGGCGTATCTCGCAGGCAAGATGGTCCTCGCGGTCGAGGCGGGCGCGCCCAACAACGGGCGTGGGGAGGAGACCACGGCGCGCGTGAAGTTCGCTACCGTCCGTGGCAGGCGACACCCGTATATCTCGGCGCAGGCGGTGCGCCGCTGGATTCGCGACGGCATGGCCGAGCGGGGCTCCGTCCCCTCACCCGTCACCAGGGTGGGTAGGGCACAGGGCCGGGCGCAGAAGGCGAACACGGAGGCGGACCCGATCCGCTACGCCGACGACGACCTGTTCGGCTACATGCGGGCGGGGGCGAAGAAGGACGACGCGGCCACCACGCTGCGCGACAGCCCGTTCCTGCTGGGGACCCTCATGTCGGTTACGCCGGTCCGGCCCACCGAGGACTTCGGTGTGATGTCCCGCGGCGTGACCGAACCGGTGCTGCACGGCCATGAGTTCTACACCGCTGACCTGGCCGCCCCGTTCCTGCTCGACCTGCCGCGCATCGGCACCTTCACGCTGCCGAACACCGACGGTGTGGGGCGGCCGAACTACTTGACCACCGAGCAGGCCCTCCAGGTCGCCGAGGCGGCGGCGGCCGGCGCGACCGCCATGACGTTCCGTGGCCAGGCGGCTGTCCGGCTGCCGGTCGAGGAGCGCGCGCGGCGTGCCGCGCTGCTGCTGGAGGCGATGGCCAACCTCAGCGGCGGGGCCAAGCAGGCGCTGCACTACGGGGACCGGGTCCCGGCCGTGATCGTGCTGGTGCCGTTCATGGGAGGGGTCAATCCGCTGGCCAACGTCATCGACGGTGATGAGGTCACCGGTCTGCGGGTGCGCGGTGACGTGCTACGCAAGGAGCTGGCGGCGTGGAGCGGGGAGTGGGAGACGCCGGTGCGCATCGGCTGGCGGCCCGGATTCCGCGACGAGCTGCGGGAGGCGTTCGAGAAGGAATGCAAGCAGGAACTCCGCGACCGTGACTTCGTCATCGACCACCCCAGGACGATCCTGCGCGGCCTGGCGGGCGACCTGCGGAACGGGAAGCTGAACGCGTGGTTCGACGACCCGTCCCGGTGACCGCCGTGCCGCGCGACGAGCCCCTGGCGGCCTGGCGGCTGGAGTTCCACGCGCCCGTGGCCTCCTTCCGCGATCCGCTCTTCCTCGGCCCCGCCCACGGTCTGCCGGTGCCGCCGCCCTCGACCGTACGGGGGCTGCTGGCCGCCGCCACCGGCGAGCTGTCGGAGTCGCTGCCGTTCGGTATGGCGGCCTGGTCCGAAGGCGGCGGCGTGGACGCGGAGACGTACCACCCCATCGCCGCGGACGGCGCGAACCCGTCCGTGTCCGGCAGGGTGCGCGCGGGCAAGGGCGGTATGACCATTCGCAACCGCCCCTTCCTGGTCGGCGTGCACCTAGCGGTGTGGCTGCCCGGCGCGGACGGGGACCGCATCGCGCGCGCCTTCCGGCGGCCGCGCTGGCCGTTGCGGCTGGGCCGATCGCAGGACCTGGTCCATGTCACCGGACGCGAGCAGGTCGTACTGGAACCTGCCGAGGAGGCGGTTGTCGGTCACGCGCTGGCGCCGGTCGACGGTCACCAGGTGCCGGACGCGCTCGTTCACCGTATGGCGGCGTCCGTGGCGGCCGACCGGGTGACCACAGCCTGGACGGACTACCTGTGGTGCGACATCCCGGCAGGTAGGCACCGCGTGCACGGCGCCTACCTGGACCGTGAGTACGACGACGGCGTCCACCCAGGCGCCGGGAAGGGGAGGGCCGTGTGGCTGCTGCACCCCTGACCGGCCCCGTGGCCGGGCGGCCTCCCCGGCGGCGCGCTCTCAGCGACCTCCGCGCGAAGTCCAGGCCGAAGGAGGATCCGGAGCGGCTGACCACCCACTCCCGTACGGTGCACGACACTGTCGCCCAGATCGAGGCACGCGTCGGAAGCGCAGGAGTCCTGGCCACCGTGCCCGCCTTCTGGTCCCGGGTGCGTAAGGCGGCCCTCCTGCACGATGTCGGCAAGGTCGCGGAAGGCTTCCAGCGGCAGGTCGAGCCGGGCGGCAGCGTCTGGGGAGAGCGGCACGAGGTGCTGTCGCTCGCCTACGTCGACCTGCTCGCCACGGCGGCCGGGTGGAGCGCCGAGGACCGCCTGATGATCGCGACCCTGGTGGCCACCCACCACCGGGCCCTGCACGCCGAGTCCTCCGAGGACGGCGGGAAGCCGTGCCTGGCGCGAATGTACAACGACCAAACCAAGTGGGACGAAGCCTTCTACATCACCCCGGGCCCGACCCCCGACCAGAGCCTGACCCAGGTCACCGCGGGCCTGCACAAAGAGCTACTGGCCTGGCTGAGCGGCTTCCTCGCCTTGGACCCGCCACCGCCCGCTCCCGGCGCGCCGACACTCGCCCAACGGGCCAAGCACCTGCTGGAACAGCTCCTCGACGCCTGGCGGCAGCCTGTCAAACCCCACCAGGGGCTGATGGCGGTCCTGGCCCAGGGGGCCCTCACCCTCGCCGACCGGGCCGGCTCCGCGCACGTGAGCCTGCAGACCCACCTGCCGCTGCCGCCGGACTACCTGGCCCGCATGCCGTACGAGCCCTACGCCCACCAGCGGCAGGCGGCCGACACCGGCGGGCACCTGATCCTCGTGGCACCCACCGGCAGCGGCAAGACCGAAGCAGGACTGGCATGGGCCGCCCGGCAGATCACCGGCATGCCGGGCCTGCCCCGCGTGGTGTGGACCCTGCCCTACCGGGCCTCCCTGAACGCGGCCCGCCGCCGCTTCGCCGACAGCCTCATCCCCGCCCCCGGCGAGCGGAAGGCCGACATCGGACTGCTGCACGGCACGGTGGCGCAGACCCTGCTCGCGGAGGCGGTCGAGGACGACTGTGCGGGCGGCGCCCCGGGTGCCGAGCCGACCGACGACCAGGCCCGCAAGGCCCGGGCGCAGGCGGGCGCGATGCGGCTGTTCACCCAGCGGATGCGGGTGGCGACGCCGCACCAGCTCCTGCGCGCAGCCGTCGCCGGACCGGCGTACTCCTCCGTCCTCCTCGAACAGGCCAATTCCCTGTTCGTCCTGGACGAGCTGCACGCCTACGAACCCGCCACCTTCGGTCGGCTGTGTGCCGCCATGCGGCTGTGGGAGCGGCTCGGCAGCCGGGTCGCCGTCCTGTCCGCCACCCTGGCCGACGTGGTGACCGACGTCATCGAGGAGAGCCTGGAACAGCCCGTGGCCCGGTACCAGGCGCCGCCGGGCACCAGCCCCGTACGGCACCGCCTGGTCCTGGACAAGTCCCCCATCACCGCGGCGGCCAGCGTCGAGCGGCTGCGATCCTGGCTGCACGAGGGCCACAGCGTGCTGGTCGTCGTCAACAGGGTGGCCGACGCCCAGAAACTGTTCGGCCTGCTCGCCGACGACGCGCGCGCGGCATCGCCAGGCGACCCCTGCGCGGCCCTGCTACTGCACTCGCGCTTTAAAAACCGCGACCGCGACGACATCGAAAAGGCCCTCCTGCGGCGCCACCCCGAGCGCCGCCCCGGCGAGCGTCCGAGGCGCGGCGGCCTGGTCGTCGCCACACAGGCGGTTGAGGTCTCCCTCCAACTCGACTTCGACCGCGGAGCGGTGGAGAACGCCCCAATCGAAGCCGTCGCCCAGCGGGCCGGCCGCGTCAACCGGCGCGGACTCCACCCCGAGGGAGCCGTCGAGTTCCGCGTCCACCCCACCGAGCAACCCCGGCCCTACCAGCCCGCAGCGGTCGAGGCCGCCTGGACCGCTCTCACCGCCCTGTTCCCCGAGGGCACCGGCACCCTCAGCGAACAGGACATCGACCGCCTCCTCCACCACGCCTACGCCACACCGTGGGGCGAGGAATGGCTGAAGGAGGCGCGCCGCCACCGTGACGCCTTCGCCGAGGAATTCCTCAGCTTCACCGACCCCTTCCACGACCGCTGGGAGTACGCCAGGAAGCTCAGCGAGCGGTTCGACAGCGTGGAGGTCCTGCACCGCGAAGACGAGGAGGAGTACCGGAGCCTGGTCAGGGACAGGAAGAGGGACCCGCTGCTCGCCGCCCGGCTGCTCATCCCCCTCCGGTACCAGCAGCTCAGAAGCTACAACGCGACGGTCGACCGGCACCTGCGCGTCCACCTGATCGACGGCGAGTACGACACCACCCTTGGCCTTCGCCCCCCATCGGCGACCGCGACGGAGACGATCCTGTGACCCATCCGGACGACCCCGCCACGGCCGACGACGACGGCGCGCTCGGCGGCGTGCACATCAAGTACCTCCACCACTGCCCGCGCCAGCTGTGGCTGTATACGCGCGGCTACCGGCCCGAGCAGCGCAGCGACCTGGTGGCCTTCGGCGAGGTGGTCAACGACACCACCTTCACCCGCCGACACGACATCGATCTGGGCGAGGCGAAGATCGACTGGGTCACCACCGGCGCGGTCGTCCACGAGACCAAGTCCTCCCGCGCCCCTTCCCCGGCCCACGCCGCCCAGGTACGGCACTACTGCCTCCTGCTGGAGCGCCGGGGCATCACCGTACGGGGCGGCACCGTCCACTACCCACTGGTCCGCCGCACCCTCGACGTGCCATGGGACGACGACGCCCGGACGCAAGCCGAGGCCGACGAGGACCGGGCTCGTACGGTCATCGCCGCGGCCGAACCACCCGCACGCCTGGCTCGCGCCCAGTGCCGCGGCTGCTCCTACCTCGACTACTGCTGGGGAGATTGATGCCCGCCGCCGGCCGCACCTACTGGCTGACCGAACCCTGCCGCATCCGCCGCGAGGACAACAGCATCCGCGTCGAACGCCCCGACAGCAGCCCGGTGCGCATCCCCATCACCGACATCCGCGACCTGATCGCCTTCGACCACGTCGACCTCAACACCTCGGCCATGTCCCTGCTCAGCCGCAACGGCGTCACCCTGCACGTCCTGGACCACTACGGCAACCACGCCGGCCACTTCACCCCCGCCGAATCCATGGCCTCAGCCGCCGTCGTACGCCGCCAAGTCGACCTCACCGCCGACCCCGACCGCCGCACCGACATCGGCCGCTCCCTCGTCCTGGCCGCCGCCGAGAACCTGCGCTGGGCCCTGGACACCGACCTCCTCGACCCCGCCCTGGAATCCCTGCGCACCGCCCTACCCCACTGCCCCGACGCCGGCGCGATCATGGGCCAGGAAGGCAACTACCGGCGCACCGCCTGGGCCGTCCTGGACACCCAGCTCCCCGCCTGGCTCCGCCTCAACGGCCGCACCCGCCGCCCCCCGACCAACGCCGGCAACGCCTTCGTCAGCTACCTCAACTCCCTCGTCTACGCCCGCGTGCTGACCGCCCTGCGCAGCACCCCGCTCCACCCGGCCATCGGCTTCCTCCACGCCGACACCGACCGCCGCCGCAACACCCTCGCCCTCGACCTGGCCGAACCCTTCAAACCCCTCTTCGCCGAACGCCTCCTGAAACGCACTGCCCACCAGAAGGTCCTCAAGCCCAGCGACTTCGAGACCGACATCGCCCGTGCCTCCCTCAGCACCGACGGCCGCAAGAAGATCGCCGCCCTGGTCCGCGAGGAACTCGCCACCACCGTCCACCACCGCACCCTCAAACGAAAAGTCAGCTACGAAGAACTCATCCACCTCGAAGCACTCAAAATCGTCCGCCTGTGCCTGGAAGACAAGCCCTACAAACCCTTCCGCCCCTGGTGGTGACCGAAAATCTTCGTCATCCTCGTCTACGACACCGCCACCGAACGCAACCCCAGAATCCTGAAAACCTGCCGCAAATACCTCCACTGGACCCAGCGCAGCGTCTTCCAAGGCGAGCTTTCTGCTGCCCAATACCGAGCCTTGACAGCCGCCCTCCGCGCCGAGATCGATCCCGAATACGACAGCATCATCACCTACACCGCACGATCCCCGGACATGGTGGAGTCCACTGCGCTGGGGGTCGCCTTGGGCGGCCCAGGAGAAATCCTCTGACCTGGGACGATGCACTATCGGCGGGCTGCTGCAGAAGGTGTCGGCATGGCTGGGCTGGGTGCCGGGTTGACCTTGAGCTTTACCCTCGGGTCGCTATCAGCCCAGGTGGGTTTGCAACTGGGTGCCGGTGGAGCGGCAGGTGAGGCCATCCGGGGTCGCTATCAGCCCAGGTGGGTTTGCAACCGGAGACCGGCGACCCGGATGGCTGCTCGCCGTGGGGTCGCTATCAGCCCAGGTGGGTTTGCAACACCAGGCCGACCAGCAGGGCTCTGCCTCCAACCGGTGTCGCTATCAGCCCAGGTGGGTTTGCAACGCCAGGTGGACGACGACGCCGTTGCGCTTGCACGCGGTCGCTATCAGCCCAGGTGGGTTTGCAACACGTC
>NZ_JAVSCF010000026.1:0-38387 GCF_031932565.1 Streptomyces sp. B1866 | reverse complement strand
GGGCCACGGCGGGCGGCGCGGCCGCGGGCGCGGCGCGGGCGACGGCGGCGGCCCCGGCGGCCGGCCGGGCAGGAAGCGATTCATCGACTACCCGCGCGCGGGCAAGGTCGGCTTCCGGCGCTGGGTGCCGTCCTGGAAGCTGGTCACCGGCACGTTCCTGCTGTTCACCGGCCTGCTCATCGGCGCCGTGGCCATCGCGCTGATGGTGGTGCAGGTGCCCGACGCGCAGGCCGCCGCCAAGACCCAGAAGAACGTCTACTATTGGGCCAACGGCGAGCGGATGGTCGTCTCCGGCGGCGGCGACCTCAACCGGCAGATCGTGCCCCTGAGCGAGATCCCCAAGTCCATGCAGAACGCGGTGATCTCCGCGGAGAACGCCAGCTTCTACCAGGACTCCGGCGTCGACCCCATGGGCATCGCCCGCGCCATGGTCAACATGGCCCGCGGCGGCCAGACGCAGAGCGGCTCCACCATCACCCAGCAGTTCGTGAAGAACACCTATCTGGGCCAGGAGCAGACCATCAAGCGCAAGGTCACCGAGCTGCTCATCTCCATAAAGGTCGGCGCGACCAAGGACAAGGACGAGATCCTTGAGGGCTACCTGAACACCGCGTACTACGGGCGCGGCGCGTACGGCATCCAGGCGGCCGCCCAGGCGTACTACGGCAAGGACTGCAAGGACCTGAGCCCGAGCGAGAGCGCGTTCCTCGCCGCCACGCTCAACGGTCCCAACCTCTACGACCCGGCCGGCGGCGTCGGCGCCATCGCCACCGCCGAGAAGAACCGCGAGCGGGCCGAGAACCGCTGGTCGTGGATTCTGGGGCGCGAGGTCGACGTCAAGCGCATGACGGACGCCGACCGGTCGGAGTGGATCGCCAAGGGCTTCCCGATGCCGCAGCGGCCGCGCCCGGCGACGAACAAGGCCGGTCAGATCGGGTACCTCACCGACCTCGCCGACGACTTCATCGTCGCCAACACCACCATCACCCGGGCCCAGCTCGACAAGGGCGGCTACCAGATCCACACCACGTTCGACAAGAAGAAGGTCGACCAGCTCAAGACCGCGGTCGAGAAGGTCCGCAAGGAGAACATCAAGCCCAAGGCCCGCGCGGTGGACAAGTACGTCCAGTTCGGCGGCGCCTCCGTGGAGCCGGGCACCGGCAAGATCGTCGCGATATACGGCGGCGCGAACGCGCTGGAGCACTACACCAACAACGCCGACTACACCGGCGTCCAGGTCGGCTCGACGTTCAAGCCCTTCGTGCTGGCCGCCGCGATGACCGACGGCGTACGCGACCCCGAGGGCCCGCCCGAGCAGTCCGCCTCCATGCGCACCCCGGTGTCCCCGAAGAGCGTCTACAACGGCAACAACAAGCTGACGCTGCGGGACTACGCCGGAGCCGTCTGGCACGACAAGGACGGCAAGGAGTGGCACCAGCGCAACGACGGCAACGAGAACCGCGGCAAGATCGACCTGCGCACCGCCATGCAGTACTCGGTGAACACGCCCTACATCCAGCTCGGCATGGACGTCGGCACCGACAAGGTGCGCGACGCCGCCATCGCCGCCGGGCTCAGCGAGGACCAGCTCACGTCCATCACCCCCGCGTTCTCCCTGGGCACCTCGGCGCCCAGCGCCATCCGGCTCGCCGACGCGTACGCCACCTTCGCGGCCAGCGGCAAGCAGGCCGACCCGTACTCGGTCGAGACGGTCGAGAAGGACGGCGAGGAGGTCTACCAGCACCACGCCCGCACCGAGCAGGCGTTCCAGCCGAACGTGGCCGACAACGTCACCGACGTGCTGAAGACGGTCGTGCAGAAGGGCACCGGCACCTCGGCGCGGATCGGCCGCCCGGTCGCGGGCAAGACCGGCACCACCGACGACAACAAGTCGGCGTGGTTCTCCGGCTACACCCCGCAGCTGGCCACCGCGATCGGCATGTGGCGGGTGGACGACCAGGCCAAGCGGCAGGAGTTCCTGCCCATGTACGGGGTGGGCGGCCAGGACAAGATCCACGGTGCCTCCTTCCCCGCCGAGATCTGGGCCGACTACATGTCGCAGGCCATGAAGGGCGTCCCGGTCAAGGACTTTGCCAAGCCCGGCCCGATCGGGGAGAAGATCTACGGCGACGGCGCGAGCCCCAGCCCGTCGGCCACCGCGCCGTCCGAGACCCCGTCCCAGACGCCGTCTCCGACCCCGTCGCAGACGCCCTCCCAGGAGCCGACCGCCAGCCCGTCCCCCACCGACACCTGCCCCGGCGGAAGCTGCGACACCGGCGGCGGGAACGGCAACGGAGGCATCATCGGCGGCCAGGACGGCGGTACGGACACCGGCGGCACCACCACGGGCGGCAGTACGAGCGAGCCGAGCACCGAGCCGACCGGCAACGGCAACGGGAACGGCGGCTGGTTCGGCGGCACCGGCTAGCCTCCGTGCGGCGGACCTGACGGTCCCCGCGGACCCGGCACCAGGCGGGCCCCGGCGCGAGCCGGGGCCCGCCCGCGCTTTCCCGGCCGCCGGCGCCCCGGGCCACACTCCCGGACTCCCGCACCGCTACCGAAACGCTCCCATACGGCAGGATGGGCCCCATGACGAGCGTGCGTGAGGACCCCAAGGCCCACCAGCCGGTACGGCCCACCGCCGAGGACGAGGTGGCCGCCGCGGGCAGCGAACTGATCGGCGGACCGGCCGGGCGCTGGGCGCGGCTGGGCACGAGCTGGTGGACGCCGCTGCGGATCATCGCGCTCGTCGCCATCGGCATGTTCGCGCTCGGCATGGTGCAGAAGGTGTCGTGCTATGACAGCGGCTGGTTCCACGGGGCCACCGCCCAGTACACGCACGCCTGCTACTCCGACATCCCGCACCTGTACAACAACCGCGGCTTCGCCCAGGACCTGGTCCCCTACTTCGACCGGATCCCGCAGAACGTCTCGGGCGGCATGGCGTACCTGGAGTACCCGGTCCTCACCGGCGTCTTCATGGAGGTCGCCTCCTGGCTCACCCCGCACGGCGGCGGCCTCCAGCACCGCGAGCAGGTGTACTGGCTGGTCAACGCCGGGATGCTGATGGTGTGCGCCGTCGTCATCGCCGTCTGCACGGCCCGTACGCACCGGCGCCGCCCGTGGGACGCGCTGCTCGTCGCGCTCGCCCCCGCCTTCGCGCTCACGGCCACCATCAACTGGGACCTGCTCGCCGTCGCCCTCACCGCCGCCGCCCTGCTGATGTGGTCCCGCGGCCGTCCGCTGGCCGCCGGCGTCCTCATCGGCCTGGCCACCGCCGCCAAGCTCTACCCGGGCCTGCTGCTGGTGCCCCTGCTGGCGCTGTGCTGGCGCGCGGGCCGCCTGCGCGCCTTCGGGGTGGCCGCGGCCGGGGCGGTGGGCTCCTGGCTGGTGGTGAACCTGCCGGTCATGCTCACCACCAAGGGCGGCGGCCTGGCCATCCGGGACGGCTGGAAGCAGTTCTACACCTACAGCCAGGAGCGGCCCGTCGACTTCGGCTCCCTCTGGCTGATCATCTCCCAGCGCACCGGCGACCCCATCGAGGACGCCAACACCTACGCCACCCTGCTCATGGCGCTCGCCTGCGCCGGGGTCCTCGCGCTGGCCCTGTGCGCGCGGCGCCGCCCCCGCCTGCCCCAGCTCGCCTTCCTGATCGTGGCCGCCTTCATCCTCACCAACAAGGTCTACTCGCCGCAGTACGTGCTGTGGCTGGTGCCCCTCGCGGCGCTGGCCCGGCCGCGCTGGCGGGACTTCCTGGTCTGGCAGGCGGCCGAGGTGGTCTACTTCGTCGGCATCTGGATGTACCTGGCGTACAACGCGGGCGGCAACCAGCGGCACGGCCTGCCGCCCGAGGGCTACCAGCTCGCCATCGCCGTCCACCTGCTGGGGACGCTGTACCTGTGCGCGGTGGTGGTGCGGGACATCCTGCTGCCCGACCGGGACGTGGTGCGCCGGGACGGCTCGGACGACCCCTCGGGGGGCGTGCTCGACCGGGCGCCGGACGTCTTCGTGCTGCGGCCGGCGGGCCANGCCGGGACGGCTCGGACGACCCCTCGGGGGGCGTGCTCGACCGGGCGCCGGACGTCTTCGTGCTGCGGCCGGCGGGCCACCACCGGCCCCGGCACGCGCCGTCCGGCCCGGCGCCCGCCGCACCGGACGGCACGGCGTAGTCGTCGCCCCGCACCGTACGGGCGCGGGGCGACGACTACGCCGTGCCGTCCGGTGTAGTCGTCGCCCCGCGCCCGTACGGTGCGGGGCCCGGCGACCGTACGGTACGGACGCGGAGCCGCCCGGCGAAGACCGCGAAGACCACCGGAGTGCCGCGGGCTCCGGGCGGGGCTTACGGCTCCTCGCGGTCCACCGTGCGGTCGACCTGCGTCGTCGTGTGCCGCAGGTGGGCCACCAGCTCGTCCCCCACCTGGGGTGGCGCCACGTCGCCCGGGACGAACAGGATGGACACCTGCATGTGCGGCGGCTCGGCGAACCACCGCTGCTTCCCGGCCCAGAAGAACGGCGAGAGGTTGCGGTTCACCGTCGCCAGGCCTGCCCGGGCCACGCCCTTCGCGCGCGGCATCACGCCGTGCAGCGCCTTCGGCGCCTCCAGGCCCACGCCGTGCGAGGTGCCGCCCGCGACGACCACCAGGTGGCCGTCGGAGGCGGCCTTCTGCTGGCGGTAGCCGAAGCGGTCGCCCTTGGCGACCCGGATGACGTCCAGCACCGAGCCGCGGTACTCGGTCGAGTCGTGGTCGCCCAGCCACAGCCGGGTGCCGATCCGGGCGCGGAAGCGGGTCTGCGGGAACTGCCGGCGCAGCCGCCCCAGGTCCTCCGCCTTCAGGTGGCTGACGAACATGGTGTGCAGCGGCAGCCGCGCCGCGCGCAGCCGGTCCATCCAGCCGATTACCTCCTCGACCGAGTCCAGGCCGTCCGTGCGGTCCAGGGGGAGGTGGATGGCGAAGCCTTCCAGGCGCACGTTCTCGATCGCGGCGTGCAGCTTGGGCAGCTCCTCCTCGGCGATGCCGTGCCGCTTCATGCTGCTCATGACCTCGATGACCACGCGCGCGTTCACCAGGGCGTACACGCCGTCGACCGAGGACACCGAGCGCACCACGCGGTCCGGCAGCGGCACCGGCTCCTCGCCGCGCCGGAAGGGGGTGAGCACCAGCAGGTCGCCGCTGAAGAAGTCCTTCATGCGCGCGGCCTCGTACGTGGTGCCGACCGCGAGGGTGTCGGCGCCGAGGCGGGCGGTCTCCTCGGCCAGCCGCTCGTGGCCGAAGCCGTAGCCGTTGCCCTTGCAGACCGGGACGATGCCCGGGAACTGCTGGAACACGTTCTGCTGGTGCGCCCGCCAGCGCGCGGTGTCGACGTAGAGCGTGAGCGCCATGGCCGTCCGGAGCCTTTCTCGTTGCCGCGGTGTACGGGGGTGGGCCGGGTGTACGGAAGGTACGCCAGGCGGGGATGCCGGTGTCGTCAGGGGTCGGGGAACCGGCCGGGACGCCGGTGGGGAAGCCGGTCGGGGTGCCGGTCGGGGGGAGCCGGGAGGAAGTCGGAGGAAGCGGACAGGGGGCGGATAAGCGGAGTAGTAGCCCCCGGAAGCACCGAGGATACGCGCGCGGCGCGGGTCAGCGGCGCGACATGTAGATGTCCAGGGCCTTGTGCAGGAGCTTGTTGAGCGGGAAGTCCCACTCACCGAGGTACTCCGCGGCCTGGCCTCCGGTGCCCACCTTGAACTGGATGAGGCCGAAGAGGTGGTCGCTCTCGTCCAGCGAGTCGCTGATGCCGCGCAGGTCGTACAGGTCGGCGCCCAGGGCGTGGGCGTCGGAGAGCATCCGCCACTGCATGGCGTTGGACGGGCGGACCTCGCGCTTGTGGTTGGCCGAGGCGCCGTACGAATACCAGACGTGCCCGCCGACGATGAGCATGGTGGCCGCGGCGACGGCCTCGCCCTCGTGGATCGCGAAGTACAGCCGCATGCGGCCGGGGTCCTCGTCGTTCAGCGCCTTCCACATGCGCTGGAAGTAGCTCAGCGGGCGGGGTCGGAAGTGGTCGCGCTGGGCGGTGATCTCGTACAGCCGCTGCCACTCGGCCAGGTGGTTGTAGTCGCCCTGGACGACCTGGACGCCGGCCTTCTCGGCCTTTTTGATGTTCCGCCGCCAGAGCTGGTTGAAGCCCTTGTGGATCTCCTCCAGGGAGCGCCCGGCCAGCGGGACCTGGAAGACGTACCGCGGCTGCACGTCCCCGAAGCCCGCGCCGCCGTCCTCGCCCTGCTGCCAGCCCATGCGCCGCAGCCGGTCGGCGACCTCGAAGGCGCGCGGCTCGATGACGGTCGCCTCCACGTCCCGCAGCCGCTTGACGTCGGGGTTCTGGATGCCGGCCTTGACGGCGGCGGCGTCCCAGCGGCGGATGATCACCGGCGGGCCCATCTTGACCGAGAAGGCGCCCTGCTGCTTGAGGTGCGCCAGCATGGGGCGCAGCCAGTCCTCCAGGTTCGGCGCGTACCAGTTGATGACCGGGCCCTCGGGCAGGTACGCGAGATATCGCTTGATCTTGGGCAGCTGGCGGTAGAGCACCAGGCCGACGCCGACGAGCCGGCCCTCGGCGTCGAACCAGCCCAGGTTCTCCGAGCGCCACTCGGTCTTGACGTCCGCCCACGCCGGAACCTGCATGTGACTGGCCGACGGCAGGCCCTCGATGTACGCGAGATGCTGCTTGCGGTCGATCGTCCTCAGGGTCAGGCTCATGCGGGGCGCTCCTTCAGCAAGGCGTGGCCCCGGGGTCGGGGCTTACGGCTCTCGCGGAAGCCTACTGCGACCCGGGAGCGCCCGCCGGGGCCTGTGGATAACCTCCCCGGCCGGTCGGCGACGGGCTCCTGACGGCCCGCCAGGCCCGTCCCCGCGGCCCGTCCCCCGACCCGTTCCCCAGGCCCGGCCGCCCGGCTCCGCCGCGGCCTCCGCGGCCCGGCCGCCCGGCTCCCCGTCGGCCCCGGACCCGGCTTCCGCCACGCCCGAGGCCGCCGCCGGGCCCGTACACCTAGCCGAACATGCCGCTGTACAGCCCGCCGTGCGCCATGCCGAGGTAGAACCCGACCGCCGCCGCGCCCATGCCGATGATCAGGACGAACCGCTCGGCGGTGGTCGCCGAGATCAGCTGCCCCCACGCCCCGGTGAGCACGCCGACCAGCCCGGTCCACGAGCTCGTCAGGTACAGGTGGTCGGCGAGTGACGTGCCGAAGGCGACGGCGCCCAGGAGCAGGGTGAGGACGGCGAGGGAGTCCTCGACCGGATGAGGCCTGCCGTCGGTGTCGAGGAGGGAGAACGGGCCGCGCGGGGCCTGCTCGGAGGAGCGTGCTGCCTGTGCCATACGGCACCTCCCGGAAGGAGAGGCCGGTACCTCCGGTGAGAGAGGCCCGGGGGCGTAATGTAACGCCGGTCACACTCGGATGCCTACAGATTGCGGCCCCCGGTGCCCGGATTTCAACCGGAAGGCGGCGGCCGGGTAGTGTGTACCGTCCGCGGTGGTGTCCGCGCAGTCGCCGCTGCCGCCTCCGCGGAGCGCATCACGACCCTCCTGCCACGGAACGACCGTGGCCGCCTGAGTCCAGAGGAGGTGGGTTCCACATGCGTCACTACGAGGTGATGGTCATCCTCGACCCCGATCTTGAGGAGCGCGCTGTCGCCCCCCTGATCGAAAGCTTCCTTTCCGTGGTCCGCGAGGCCAACGGAAAGGTCGAGAAGGTCGACACCTGGGGCCGCCGTCGTCTCTCCTTCGAGATCAAGAAGAAGCCCGAGGGCATCTACTCCGTGATCGACCTGCAGGCCGAGCCCGCGGTCGTCAAGGAGCTCGACCGGCAGCTCAACCTGAACGAGTCGGTCCTGCGGACCAAGGTCCTCCGGCCCGAGACCCACTGAACGCCTTAACCGGCGCCCGGCGGCCGCCGGGCCGCGCCGGGGTGTGCGGCGTCGACGGCGCCGCGGACGTCCCGTACGGCCCGTACCGCCGCCACACCCACATCGCCGGTGTCGCCCGTACGCCACCGCGTCGGCAGCGGCCGCGAGCAGCCATCAGCAGCACCCCCGCCGAGAGGTTCCCCCAATGGCAGGCGAGACCGTCATCACGGTCGTCGGCAATCTCGTCGACGACCCCGAGCTGCGCTTCACCCCGTCCGGTGCGGCGGTCGCGAAGTTCCGCGTCGCGTCCACCCCGCGCACCCTCGACCGTCAGACCAACGAGTGGCGGGACGGCGAGAGCCTGTTCCTGACCTGCTCGGTGTGGCGGCAGGCCGCGGAGAACGTCGCCGAGTCGCTCCAGCGCGGCATGCGCGTCATCGTGCAGGGCCGCCTGAAGCAGCGGTCGTACGAGGACCGCGAGGGCGTCAAGCGCACGGTCTTCGAGCTGGACGTCGACGAGGTCGGCGCCTCGCTCCGCAACGCCACGGCCAAGGTCACCAAGACCAGCGGCCGCGGCGGCCAGGGCGGAGGCTACGGCGGCGGTGGCGGCGGTGGCCAGCAGGGCGGCGGCGGCTGGGGCGGCCAGCAGGGCGGCGGCGGAGCTCCCGCCGACGACCCGTGGGCGACCAGCGCGCCGGCCGGCGGCCAGCAGGGCGGCGGCGGTGGCGGTGGCGGCTGGAACGGCGGCTCTGGGCCGGGCTCCAGCGGCGGCTACTCCGACGAGCCGCCGTTCTAGGGCCGGGTCAGAGCCGGGTCCAGGGCCGGGTCCAGGGCCGGGTCGCCTCTACGGGCCGGGAAGGCCGCCGGGTGTGGTCCCCGCGCGAGCGGGCCCGCCGGTAGGCCGTCGGCCGCCCTTCCAGGGCGCCAGGCGCCGGCACTCACACTTCTTGATCAGCACACTGGAGAAAGACAATGGCGAAACCGCCTGCGCGCAAGCCGAAGAAGAAGGTCTGCGTGTTCTGCAAGGAGAAGATCTCCTACGTCGACTACAAGGACACGAACCTGCTGCGGAAGTTCATCTCCGACCGCGGCAAGATCCGTGCCCGCCGGGTGACCGGCAACTGCACCCAGCACCAGCGTGACGTCGCCACGGCCGTGAAGAACAGCCGCGAGATGGCGCTGCTGCCCTACACCTCCACCGCGCGCTAAGGAAGGGTGGCTCACAACATGAAGATCATCCTGACGCACGAGGTCTCCGGCCTCGGCGCCGCGGGCGATGTCGTGGACGTCAAGGACGGCTACGCGCGCAACTACCTCGTCCCCCGCCGGCTGGCGATCCGGTGGACCAAGGGCGGCGAGAAGGACGTGGAGCAGATCCGCCGCGGCCGCCGTATCCGCGAGATCGCCACGATCGAGCAGGCCAACGAGATCAAGGCCCAGCTGGAGGCCGTCACGGTGCGCCTGCGCACCCGCGCGGGCGACGCCGGGCGCCTGTTCGGCTCGGTCACCCCGGCCGACATCGCCTCGGCGATCAAGGACGCGGGCGGTCCCTCGGTGGACAAGCGGCGCATCGAGGTGACCACGCCGATCAAGACCCTGGGCGCGCACCGGGTGTCGGTGCGGCTGCACCCCGAGGTCGCGGCGCAGGTCGGCGTCGAGGTCGTCGCCGCGTAACGGCGCGCCTCGCGCGTGCGCGGCGGTACGTCCGTACGGCGCGCGTACGCCCGGTCATCGGGCGACGGGCCGCGATCCCCCCGGGGTCGCGGCCCGTCGGCGTGTCCGGAGGCGGGACGCCGCGGTACGGCCCCCCAGGGCGCGCTCCCGCGCGTACGGCCCGCCCGCTCGTGTACGGGCCGCGCCCGCGCGTGTACGGGCCGCGGTCACGCGCGTACGGCCCCGGTGACCACCCAGCGGCCGGAGCGGGCGCGCAGCCACAGGGTCGCCATCCGGACGGTCATCATCAGCGCCATGGCGCCCCACAGCGCGGTCAGGCCCCCGCCGAGGGCCGGGACGAGCAGCGCGGCGGGTGCGAAGGCGGCGAGCGTGACGAGCATGGCCCCGGCGAGGTACGGGCCGTCGCCCGCGCCCATCAGCACCCCGTCGAGCACGAAGACCACGCCGGAGACCGGCTGCACGGCGGCGACCACGAGCAGCGCGGGCAGCAGCGCGTCGCGCACCGCGCCGTCCGAGGTGAACAGCGGGACGAACAGCGGCCGGGCGGCGACCAGCAGCAGGCTCAGGGCAGCGCCGGAGGCGACGCCCCAGGCGACCATGCGCCGGCAGGCGGCGCGCGCCCCGTCGGCGTCGCCCGCGCCCAGGTACCGGCCGATGATGGCCTGACCGGCGATGGCGATCGCGTCCAGCGCCATGGCCAGCAGGTTCCACAGGCTGAGGACGACCTGGTGGGCGGCTATCTCGGTGTCGCCGAGGCGGGCCGCGACCGCGGTGGCGATCAGCAGCACGGCGCGCAGCGAGAGCGTACGGACCAGCAGAGGCGCCCCCGCGTGCGCGCACGCGCGTATGCCCGCGAGGTCCGGGCGCAGCGGCGCGCCGTGCCGGCGGGCGCCGCGTACGACGACGGTGAGGTAGACGGCGGCCATCGCGGCCTGGGCGGTGACGGTGCCCCAGGCGGAGCCGGCGATGCCCAGGCCCGCGCCGTAGACGAGGGCGACGTTGAGCCCGGCGTTGGCGGCGAAGCCGCCCACCGCGACGTACAGCGGCGTACGGGTGTCCTGGAGGCCGCGCAGCACGCCGGTGGCGGCGAGCACGACGAGCATCGCGGGCACGCCGAGCACGCCGACGCGCAGGTACGTGGTGGCGTACGGGGCGGCGGCGGGCGAGGCGCCGCACAGCCGGACCAGGGCGGGCGCGGCGGGCAGGGCGGCGGCCACGGCCAGCGCGCCGATCAGCAGGGCCAGCCAGATGCCGTCCAGGCCCTGGCGGAGCGCGGCGGTGAGGTCGCCGGCGCCCACCCGGCGGGCGACGGCGGCGGTGGTGGCGTAGGCGAGGAAGACGAAGACGTTGACCGCGGTGGTCAGCAGCGCGGCGGCGACGCCGAGCCCGGCGAGCTGCGGGGTGCCCAGGTGGCCGACGACGGCGCTGTCGGCCATGACGAACAGGGGCTCGGCCACGAGCGCGCCGAAGGCGGGGAGGGCGAGCGCCAGGATCTCGCGGTCGTGGCGGCGGGCGGTGCGGCGGGGGTCGCGGGGCCGGCGCGCGGCGGCCTGGGGCATGCGGTCGGTCCAATCTTCCACAAGTAAGAGGTGAAAGCGCCAAGTGATTCTTACATGATGCCTTGTGGGGTCCTCGCCTCTGAGCCGTTTGTCGCGATCTCCCGCCAGGCCGCGAAGTTTTTCTTCTGCACAGCCTATGGACAAAGAAACCGCAGGTCAGCGCGGTACTCATGGCGTGATTGTCGGGTTGTCCACATCGCTGTCCCCTGCGTCGTGCACAGGTTCGCGGGACTTCTCCACAGGATGGCATCCGTCATCCACATGGCCTGTGGATAACCAAGTTGGCCGTTGGGGCCGGTGGGCCTACCGTTGTCCGGCACACCCCCGGTACGTACGGAACGTCAGCCTTCCGCCGGCCTGCCGGACCGCGCCGGTCCCGGCGGCGGCCCGGCGTGCGCCTCGAAGGCGTCCGGCCGGCCCGGCGACCGGCCCGGCCGCGACTCGCGGGGCGGGCGCCTGGGGATACCGGGCGGGTGGTGTCAGAGGCCTGTCGTAAGAAGGAAGGGCACGGGCGAGGCAGCCGGTGCCCAGGGCGCCGTGCGGTGCGCCGGAGCGCCCCGGGACCAGCCGGGGCGGCCGGGGCGCTGCCACGCGTGCGGCACGCGTGCGGTGGCCGCGCCGTGCCGGTGCCCGGTGGAGCGGCGAGGAACGGGAGGAGGAGGCGGCGCGTGAGCGTGCCCGAGCCTGCGGACGAGCCCTGGCCGGACTCCGGCCCGGCCTCCTCCGGCCGCTTCCCGTCCCGCTTCCGCGGCCGCGGCGAGTTCCGGGGCCGCGGCGACGGCCGGGGTGACGGCCGGGGCGAGGACGCCGAGCGGGGCCGCGACGGGGGCGCCTGGGGCGAGGGCGGCGGCGGCTTCGAGCGCGTGCCACCGCAGGACATCGACGCCGAGCAGTCCGTGCTCGGCGGGATGCTGCTGTCCAAGGACGCCATCGCCGACGTGGTCGAGGTCCTCAAGGGCACCGACTTCTACCGGCCCGCGCACGAGTCCGTCTACCAGGCCATCCTCGACCTGTACGCGCGCGGCGAGCCCGCCGACCCGATCACGGTCGCGGCCGAGCTGACCAAGCGCGGCGAGATCGCCCGCGTCGGCGGCGCCTCCTACCTGCACACCCTCGTCCAGACCGTGCCCACCGCGGCCAACGCGGAGTACTACGCCGAGATCGTCCACGAGCGCGCCGTGCTGCGCCGCCTGGTCGAGGCCGGCACCCGCATCACCCAGATGGGATACGCGGCCGACGGCGACGTGGACGAGATCGTCAACAGCGCCCAGGCCGAGATCTACGCCGTCACCGAGCAGCGCACCAGCGAGGACTACCTCCCGCTCAGCGAGATCATGGAGGGCACGCTCGACGAGATCGAGGCGATCGGCTCGCGCAGCGGCCAGATGACCGGCGTGCCCACCGGCTTCTCCGACCTGGACGCGCTGACCAACGGCCTGCACCCCGGCCAGATGATCGTCATCGCGGCCCGGCCCGCGATGGGCAAGAGCACCCTGGCCCTGGACTTCGCCCGCGCCTGCTCCATCCGGAACAACCTGCCCAGCGTGATCTTCTCCCTGGAGATGGGGCGCAACGAGATCGCCATGCGCCTGCTGTCCGCCGAGGCGCGGGTGGCGCTGCACCACATGCGCTCCGGCAGCATGACGGACGAGGACTGGACCCGGCTGGCCCGCCGCATGCCCGACGTGTCGCAGGCGCCGCTGTACATCGACGACTCGCCGAACCTGTCGATGATGGAGATCCGCGCCAAGTGCCGCCGCCTCAAGCAGCGCAACGACCTCCAGCTGGTCGTGATCGACTACCTCCAGCTCATGCAGTCCGGCAGCTCGCGGCGCGCCGAGAGCCGCCAGCAGGAGGTCTCGGACATGTCCCGGCACCTGAAGCTGCTGGCCAAGGAGCTGGAGGTGCCGGTCGTCGCGCTGTCCCAGCTCAACCGCGGCCCCGAGCAGCGCACGGACAAGAAGCCGATGGTCTCGGACCTGCGCGAGAGCGGCTCCATCGAGCAGGACGCGGACATGGTCATCCTGCTGCACCGGGAGGACGCGTACGAGAAGGAGTCGCCGCGCGCGGGCGAGGCGGACCTGATCGTGGCCAAGCACCGCAACGGCCCGACGGCCACGATCACGGTCGCCTTCCAGGGGCACTACTCGCGGTTCGTGGACATGGCCCAGACCTGAGCGGGCCGTCCGCAGGACCGCGCTGGAGGTCGTGATCGCGCCGGCCGGTCGGCCGGTCGCCTGGTCGTGTTCGGCACCTTCAGCCTGCTTGGAAGAACGCGAGCATTTTCCGGCTGGCGTCCGGTGACGTCAGGATGTCCTGAACGTGCGCGGACAGCCGGCCGGCGGCGCTGGTGCGTTCGAACATCTCGCGTTCGTATTCTTCGACGGCGGCGGGAAAGTCGTCCGGGTGCGCGGCCAGCGCGAGGCCGAGCAGTGCGCCGTCGAGCAGCGCCATGTTGGCGCCCTGCCCCACCGGCGGCATCAGGTGCGCGGCATCGCCGAGCAGCGTGATGTCTGGCCTCGACGGCCAGGTCAGGCCGACCGGGAGAGTGGTGATCGACCGGGGCAGGATCGTGTCGTCGCAGGCGGCGATCAGTGCGGTGAACCGTGAGTCCCAGCCGGTGAACAGGTCGATCAGCCGCACCCGGGCGGCGGCCGGGTCGTCGAACGGGATGCGGCTGGCGGCGAACCAGTCCTCGGCGGTGTCGTAGAAGCTGAGGTAGACACGTACGCGGCCGTCGCCGTTGCGCTGCGCCGACAGGGACTGTCCGTTGCCGAGCACCCAGTAGTTGCCGCGCCCGACCATCGCCGCGAGGTCCGGGTGGGTGCGGTCGATATCGGGAATGCCCAGCTCGACGGTGTTCTGGCCGGTGTGCGTGGGGCGGGTGTCGGTGAGCAGCGCGCGGACCCGGGAGGCCGCGCCGTCGGCGCCGACCAGCAGGTCATACGTCGCGCTGCTGCCGTCGGCGAAGTGCGCCACACCGTGGTCGGCGGATGCGAACGTGTGCCCCCAGCGCACCGTGTGTTCGGGGAGAGAGTCCAGCAGCAGGTCGCGTAGATCGGCGCGGTCGACCTCGGGCCGGTCGAGTGGGGCGTCGTCGGGCGTGTCCTCCTGGAGCAGCAGGGTGCCGTCGGGTTCGAGAAGTCGCAGGTCCTGGCCTTCGCGACGGGCAATCGCGTGAAACCGGTCGATCAGGCCGGCCTCGCGCAGCGCCCGCTGCCCGGTCCCGGAGTGCAGGTCGAGCATGCCGCCCTGGCCGCGCGCGCCGCGGGACGAATCCCGTTCGTACACGACGGCGTCGATGCCGTTCACATGCAGCACGCGGGCGAGAGCCAGGCCGCCGAGGCCGGCTCCGACGATGGCGATGGACATGGTTGCCTCCCCCCTTTGATACGCCGTATCGAATAATACGGTGTATCGGCCGATGCGATGTATCGTTAGCGGCATGTTGGTGTGGGAGAGGCCGGAGCCGCCGAATCGACCCGTGCCGGCCCCGTTGAGCCGGGAGCGGATCGTGCGGGCGGCGATCCAGCTGGCCGACGCCGACGGCCTGGACGCGGTGTCGCTGCGCAAGGTCGCCACCGCGCTGGACGTCCGTCCGATGCGGCTGTACGGCTACATCGCCACCAAGGAGGAGTTGCTCGACCTGATGGTCGACGCCGTTCACGCCGAGATCCGGCCGACCGGAGACGGCTGGCGGGAGGTGCTGCGGTCCCTTGCCGAAGCCACCCGGCACGCCGCTCACGAGCACGAATGGCTCGCCGATCTCCTGGGTGGCCGACCTCAGCTCGGGCCGCACGCGCTGGCCTGCGGGGAGACCGTGGTGGCCGCGCTGGGCGGCGTCGACCTGGACGCCGTCATGCCGGTGGTCGCCGCGGTCAACGCGTATGTGATCGGCGCGGTGCGTCGGGAGATCGCCGAGCGGCGTGCCGAGCGGGCCACCGGGATGGACGAGAAGAGCTGGCAGGCCTCGCTCGGACCCTATCTGGAGCGGACCTTCGCCACCGGCCGGTTCCCCGCGCTGGCCACGGTGGTGCGCGATGCCGCCCACCTGGACGCCGACGACACCTTCCGGATCGGCCTCGACTGCCTGCTCGGCGGCATCGCAGCCCGTATCTCACGGTGACGCGTGGCCGGAGGATGACCGGACCGGTACCGCCTCCCGCGGCAGACCGGCGCCGCCGTACGTACGGCTACGCGCGCACCGCCGTGAGGAAGCCGCCGCGCGGCGGCTCGGCGAAGCTGCGGCCGTAGGACTTGGCCAGCTCGGCGCTCGGGCGGATCTCGGTGTGCCAGCCGTGCTCGGTCAGCCACTGCGGGGTCCGCGGGCCCATGCCGCCCTTCCACAGGCCGATGACGTGCTCCGCGGTGCCGCCCGTACGGGCCCGGATGTCGGCCACCGCCTCCTCCCGGCCCCGCTCGATGTGCTCGAAGGACAGCCGGCTGCCGGGCGCCGACAGCGAGCCGACGCCGGTCAGCAGCCGCTCGGCCTCCTCGGCGGACAGGTAGGCCAGCAGGCCCTCGGCGAGCCACGCGGTCGGCGCGTCCGGCCGGAAGCCGGCGGCCACCAGCGCGGCGGGCCAGTCCTCGCGCAGGTCGGCGGGCACGACGGTCCGCTCGCACCGCGGCCGCGTGCCCTGCCCTCTCAGCACTTCCTCCTTGAAGGCGAACAGCTCCGGCAGGTCCAGCTCGAACAGCCGGAGCCCGGGCGGCCACGCCAGCCGGAACGCGCGCGTGTCCAGGCCCGCCGCCAGCAGCACCACCTGGGCGCAGCCGGATCCGGCCGCGTCGAGCAGGTAGTCGTCGAAGACCCGGGTGCGCAGCACGATCTGGCCGTAGAACACCGCGCCCAGCGACTCCGGCGCGCCGCGCTCCGCCTGGCCGTCCTCCGGCAGGGCCGCCTCGGGCACCGCCTCCGGCGCGGCGTCGGCGAACCCCCGCGCGTACGGATCCTCGAACAGCCGGTCCTCCCGCGCGCTCTCGCGCGCCCGCAGGATCGCCACGCCGAGCGCGGTCCTGCTCACGCCGGTCAGCGGGCTCTGGCTTCGAGGGTGATCCATGTGCGTCCCTCCGTCAGGCTCCGGCCGGGGCACCCGGCCATAAGGTGAGTGATGACTCATGTTCGGCTGCCTGCGACTATAGTGAGTGGCGACTCATGTTCGCCAGGGTTTCTCCACGGGCGCGGAGGGGAGGTGGGGCGGCGGTGGCATCGGGTGAGGCGACCGTGCCGCGGCGGGCCGACGCGCGGCGCAACCGCGCCCGGATCCTGGCCGCCGCCGAGGCGGTGTTCGCCGAGAAGGGCGAGTCCGCGTCCACCGAGGAGGTGGCCCGCAGGGCGGGCGTCGCGGTCGGCACCGTCTTCCGGCACTTCCCCACCAAGAGCGAGCTGGTCGAGGCGATCCTGATGGGCGTGCTCCAGCGCCTGATGGACCACGCCGAGGCGCTGCACCGGACCGAGCCCGCCGAGGGTCTGTTCCTGCTGTACCGGGACGTGGTCGCCCAGGCGTCGGCGCAGCGCAGCGTGATCGACCTCATGTTCCGCGCGGAGGGCGTACGGCTCACGACCGGCGTGAGCGCCCTGCGGAAGGCGGTCGGGGTGCTCCTCGACGACGCCCGGCGCGCCGGGTCCGTACGGCCGGACGTGGCCCTGGACGAGGTCATGGCGCTGCTCGCCGCCCTCAGCGAGGGCGCGGTGAGCGGGGAGTGGGGCGAGGAGCTGCGGCAGCGCACGCTCGCGGTCGTCTTCGCGGGGCTGCGGGCCTGAGCGGGCGGTCGTCGGCCGTACGGGCCCGGCTCCGTCTCGTCCCGTGGTGCCGTGCGGGCCGTGCTCCGGTCTCGTCCCGTGGTGCCGTGCGGGCCGTGCTCCGGTCTCGTCCCGTGGTGCCGTGCGGGCCCTGCTCCGGCCCGTCCCGTGGTTCGGCCGGCGGGGCCCTGGGCCGTGACCGCCTCCGCCCCCGTGCGCGGTTTCGAGCTGCCCGGCCGCGCTCTGGCCAGGCCGTACCGTGGCGGTGATGCTCATGACATGACCACTCGTCACGCGACGCTCCTCCGGCCCCGCAGGCCGCTGCGCACCGCCGCCTGCGGCCTCGCCCTCGCCCTCCTGACCTGGTCCGGCGCGGCCGGCGCCGCTCCGCCCGGCGGCGGCCCCGACCCCGACGCCCCGCTGCGGCAGGCCGTCGACCGCGCGCTCGCCGACCAGCGGCTGGCGGGCGGCGCGGTGAGCGTGGCCGTGGCGGACGCCGCCACCGGCCGGCTGGTCTACGGGCGCGACCAGGCCGACCGGCTGATGCCCGCCTCCAACACCAAGCTGCTCACCTCGGCCGCCGCCCTCGACGTGCTCGGCGCCGACTACCGCTACCGCACCGACGTGCTCGCCGACGGGCCGCGCCACGGCGGGCGGCTGGCCGGCGACCTGTACCTGCGCGGCACCGGCGACCCCACCCTGCTCGCCCGCGACTACGACGCCCTGGCCGCCGAGGTCGCCGCCTCAGGCGTACGCCACGTGACCGGCCGCCTGGTGGCCGACGACACCCGGTTCGACGCCGAGCGGCTGGGCGCGGGCTGGGCCGCCGACAACGAGTCGGCGTACTACGCCGCGCAGATCTCGGCCCTCACCGTCGCGCCCGACACCGACTACGACGCGGGCAGCGTGTACGTACGCGCCGCGCCCGGCGCCCGGCCCGGGGACGCCCCGCGCGTGACCCTCACCCCGTCCACCCGCTACGTGACCCTCGACGTGCGCGCCAGGACCGTCGCCGAGGGCCGCCCCGGCACGCTGGGCATCGAGCGGGAGCACGGCGGCAACACCATCACCGTCAGCGGCGACATCCCCGTACGGGCCGCGCCCGCCGAGTCGTGGACCAGCGTGTGGGAGCCGACCGGCCACGCCGCCGCCGTGTTCGCCGACGCGCTGGCCCGGCACGGCGTACGGGTCGACGGCGGCACGCTGCTCGGCCGCGCCACCCCGCCGCGCGCCCGGCTGCTGGCCGGACACCGGTCCATGCGCCTGGCCGAACTGCTGGTCCCCTTCATGAAGCTGTCCAACAACATGCACGCCGAAGCGCTCACCAAGACCCTCGGGTACGAGACCGCGGGCAGCGGCACCTGGCGCGCGGGCCTGGCGGCCGTCGGGGACTTCCTGAAGCGGGAGGGCGTGGACACCGGCGCGCTGCGGCAGGTGGACGGGTCCGGCCTGTCCCGGATGGACCTGGTGCCCGGCGGGCAGCTGCTGGCGCTGCTCACGGCCGTACGGCACGAGCCGTGGTTCCCCGACTGGTACGCGTCGCTGCCGGTGGCCTGCGCGCCGGACCGGATGACCGGCGGCACGCTGCGCTCGCGCATGTGCGGCACGGCGGCCGAGCGGAACGTGCGCGCCAAGACCGGCTCGCTGACCGGCGCGTCGGCGCTGTCGGGGTACGTCACGGACGGCGACGGCCGCGAGCTGGCGTTCAGCGTCGTGCTGAACAACTTCCTGGCGGGCTCGGTCAAGAGCGTCGAGGACGCCGTGGCGGTCGCCCTCGCCTCGTACCGGAGGGACGGCGCCTCGTACCGGAAGGACGGTCAGGGCGTCGTGAGGCGCGCCGCCCCCGGGTCCGCGGCGTCCGGCGTCGAGTGCTCGTGGACCAAGCCGCGCGGCTGCTGACCCGCGTTAGCGGGACCCGTCCGGCGCCGTGAGCCCCGCCGGGCGGGCCGGGCGGTCGGCCTCCAGGGCCTCCACCGCCGCCACCAGCGGCGCCAGCTCGGGCCGTTTCGCGGCCTCCGCCAGCGCCTCGCGCAGCGCCGCCTCGTTCGTGGGCCGGGCCTCCTCCAGCAGCTTCAGGCCCTCGGGCGTGACGTCCGTGTAGATGCCGCGCCGGTCGTCCGGGCACAGGTAGCGGGCCAGCAGCCCGCGGTCCTCCAGGCGCGTGACCAGGCGGGTCGTGGCGCTCTGGCTGAGGATGACGAAGGCGGCGAGCCGGTTCATCATCAGGTGGCCGCCCGGGCCGCCGTGCTGGTGGCTGAGCACGTCGAGCACGGAGAACTCGCGGACGCTCAGCCCGTGCCGGGACTGGAGCGCGCGTTCGATGTGCGACTCGATGCGGCCGTGCAGGGAGGACAGCGCGCACCAGCCGTGCGCCAGGGTCCGGCCCGGCGATCCGCCCGCGGCCTCGGCGGCCCCGGTAGCCGGGTCGGTCGCGGGGGTCGCGGCGGTCGCGGTGTCGCCGCCGCGCGGCTCGTCCGGCATGGCGCCCTCCTTCGTGTGCGCACGGGCTTCGTGTGCGTCCGGGCCGTACGGGGACGTACGGGTGCGGCGTCGCCTGCCGCCACGTGCTCCGGTCCTCCAGGATAGGGCACCGGCGAAATAGTCGGCGCTTGCAAGTAAATGCGTGCGCAATTATTGTGGACGCGTCCCACGCTCGTACGCAATCTTCTGAGGGGCTGGCCCATGCCACTCGCACTGCTGGCGCTCGCCATCGGCGCCTTCGGAATCGGCACCACGGAATTCGTGATCATGGGGCTGCTGCCCGAGGTCGCGGACGAGTTCCACGTCTCGATCCCCACTGCCGGGTACGCGACCACCGGCTACGCCCTCGGCGTCGTCCTCGGCGCCCCGCTGCTGACCCTGGTCGGCACCCGCTTCACCCGCAAGCAGATGCTGACGCTGCTGATGGGCCTGTTCGTCGCGGGCAACCTGCTCACCGCGCTCGCGCCCGCCTTCTGGGTGCTGCTGGCCGGACGGGTGCTGGCGTCCTTCGCGCACGGCGCGTTCTTCGGTATCGGGGCCGTGGTCGCCGCCGACCTCGTCGCCCCGGCCCGGCGGGCCGGGGCCATCGCGACCATGTTCACCGGCCTGACGGTCGCCAACATCGTCGGCGTGCCGCTGGGCACCGGCGTGGGCCAGGCCGTGGGCTGGCGGGCCGTGTTCTTCGGCGTCGCCGGGCTCGGGCTGCTGGGCGTGGCGGGCATCGCCGTGCTGGTCCCGGCCACGCCCGGCCCGGCCGCCGCCCGGCTCGGCCGGGAGCTGGCCGCCTTCCGCAACCCGCAGGTGTGGCTGGCGATGGCCATGACCGTGCTCGGCTTCGGCGGGGTGTTCGCGGCCGTCACCTACATCACGCCGATGATGGCGGACGCGGCCGGATACGCCGAGTCCTCCGTCACCTGGCTGCTGGTCCTCTTCGGCGTCGGCATGTTCACCGGCAACCTGGTCGGCGGGCGCTACGCGGACCGCTCGCTGGTGCGGATGCTGTACGTCTCGCTGGGCGCGCTCGCCGCCGTCCTCGCGCTGTTCACGCTCACCGCGCACGACAAGGCCGCCGCCGCCGTCACCGTCTTCCTCATCGGCGCCTTCGGCTTCGCCGCCGTGCCGCCGCTCCAGAAGCGGGTCATGGACCAGGCGCCCGGCGCCCCGACGCTCGCCTCGGCGGCCAATATCGGCGCCTTCAACCTCGGCAACGCGCTGGCCGCCTGGCTCGGCGGCCTGGTCATCGACGCCGGGCTCGGCTACACCTCCGCCAACCTGGTCGGCGCGCTCATGGCCGCCACCGCGCTGGGCGTCGCGGTCTGGTCGGTGGCCCTGGAGCGGCGCGCCCCGCGCGGCGGGCGGCTGGTCGCGGCGGGCGTCCCGGACGCGGCCCCGGCGGGCGAGCGCGCGGACGCCCTGCCGCGGGGCTGACCCCGAGCCCCGGCCCGTCGCCGCGTCGCGTAGGGGGCCCGGGGTCCGGGTCCGCTCAGACCGCGCCCCGTTCCGTACCGTCCGTACGCCGTGCGCGGGCCGGGGCCGCGGCCACGGGGACCGCACCGGCCGTATCCGCCGTACGGGCCGTGCCCGGCGCACCGGCCGCGCGCGGCGTACGGGCCGTACGAGCCGTACGGGCCGTATCGGCCGTGCGGACCTCGCGGGCCGGGGCCCCGCCGCGCCGCACACGGCCCAGCCGCCGCCCGCGGGCCGTCTTCCCCCACGGCTTCAGCACGGAGATCACGGTCAGGAAGGTGTACCCGGCCAGCGCCACCGACGGCGCCGCCACCAGGTCGTAGTCCCGCGGCACCGCCCGGCCCGCCGCGGCCGCCGACGCCGCGGCCGCTGCCGCGTGGTCGATGTTCGGCCGCAGCGCGAGGCCGGAGGCGGCGGTCGCGGCCAGCGTCAGCCACCACTTGACGTAGACCCAGTGGTAGCGGGCCAGCCCCCACGGCGTCCACAGGGCCAGGGCCAGGCCGGACAGCAGCGCCAGCAGGCTGACCGGGACCAGCAGCCAGTCGGCGAGCACCCGCATGCCGAGGTACGCGCCCGCGGCGGTCGGCGCGGCGGGCGAGACCAGGCCGGTGACGCCGAGGGCGAGCAGGCCGAGGGTGAGGCCGAGCCAGGCGGCGCAGACGACGACGTGGACGACGAGGAGGGCGCGGCGCGCGCGGGGTCGCAACTGCATGCCCGCCAGCTCACCGCGCGGCGGCCCGGGCGGCGTCCGACGGCGGGAGTATTCGCGGGTACTCGCACGCGCGTACGCATAGTCTCGCGCCATGACGAGACTGCACCTCTTCGACCTGGACGGCACGCTGCTGTACGGCTCGGCGGCGGCCGTCGAGATATCCCGCCAGCTCGGCGTCGAGCGGGAGATCGCCGAGCTGGAGCGGTCGTTCGCCGACGGGGCCCTGTACCCGGCCGAGTTCGCGCGGCGGGCCTGCGCGCTGTGGGCCGAGCTGACCGAGGCGCAGGTGGCCGCCGCCTTCGCGGGGGCGCCGTGGCTGGCGGGCATCCGCGAGGTGTGGGCCGACATCCGCGCGCGCGGGGAGCGGTGCGCGGTGATTTCCCTCTCACCCGGCTTCTTCGTGGAGCGGCTGCTGGGGTGGGGGGCGGACGCGGCGCGCGGGTCGCGGTGGCCGGCCGTGCCGTTCACGTCCCCGGTCGATCCGGCGGGCATTCTGACCCCCGCCGCGAAGGTGCGGATCGCCGACGAACTCTGTGCGACGTTCGGGTTGACCAGGGCTGACTGCGTCGCGTACGGGGACTCGCTGTCGGACGCCGAGCTGTTCGCCGCGGTGCCCGTCTCGGTCGCCGTGAACGCCGATCACCACGTGGCGGGAAGAGCGTCGTATGCGTATACGGGACGTGATCTGAGGGCGGCCTACGAATTGGCCGGAAACCAGTGTCCATGACGGGCATTCCGGGCCCCCGTACGGGGCACCCCGTGGGCTTGTGGATTTGTCCCATGCCGCTAGGGTCGACTCCGATTCGGCCGCCGCGGCCCCGAGGCCGGCCCAGGCTAAGGGCAACGGGGTGACGCCGCCCCGGACTTCCGGCTATTTGTCCGTCGCGGCGGAGGATCGTGGCATGCTGCGCGACGACAGACGAACGTTCGAGGCGAGGCAACCATGGACGCTCCGACCACCACGCCGGCGGCCGACAACGACGGCGCGGGCGGCAGCGGCGACGAGGACGAATGGGGCTGGTTCGCCCCTGGCAGGAAACCGTCCGAGGGCTCCGCGCGGACCGGCTCGCCCGACCCCCTGCCCGGCTCGGTGCCCGGCTCCGCGGCGCGGACGCCGGGCCGTACGGTGAGCGCGATACGGCCGGTGGGCACGGCCGCCGCCCGCCGCATGCCGCGTCCGCTCCCCGGCGCCGACCTGCCCGTCCCGCCGTCCGGCGGGCCCGCCTCCGGCGCCCCGGCGCTGCGCACCGTGCCTCCGACGGCCGCCGCCGTGCCGCCCTCGGCCGCCGCCCCCGCCGACGCCGTGGGCCGTCCGGTGCCGACCGCGCACGCGGCGCCCGCCGGTCCTGCCGCACCCGCCGCACCCGCCGCGACCGCCGCGACCGCCGTGCCCGCTTCGGACGGGCGCCAGAGCCCGCTCTCAGTGGCGGCCGGGTCCGGCCCGGGCGCCGCGCGGCCGTCTCTGGAGTCCATACGGGCGGCCATACGGGACGACATGCGGGACGGCACGCGGGACGACATGCGGGACGGCACGCGGGACGGCACGCGGGACGGCACGCGGGAGGACAGCCGGGACGACCTCTGGGCGCCCGCGCGTCCGGCCGCGGCCCCGCCTGCGGGAGAGTCCTCGCAACAGGCTGCGCGGACCTCTCAGCAGACCCTTCCGCAGCCCCCCGGGCAGGCGGCCGCGGCTCGCGAAGCCTCGCGCGAGCCCGTCCGCGAGGCGGCCCGGGAGACCCCGCACGCCCCCGCCGCCGCCCAGGACACCCGGTCCGCCGGCACCGACTCCGACGCCCGCCCGGCCGACGCCCGCCCCGAACTGCGCCCCGTACGACCGCCGTTCGGCGCCCGCCCCAGCGCCCCCGCCGCGCCGTCCGCCCCGCGCCCCGCCCCCGGCGCCGCCCTCGTGCCCCGTACGCCTCCGGGCATCGGCGCGGGCCTGGACTTCGGGGACGACACCGGATCGCCCGACGCCCTCCTCATCCGCCGCACGCTGCGCGAGATCGCGCCGGTCGCCGACGACACCATCGCGTACTTCTACGCCCTCCTCTTCCTCCACCGGCCCGACCTCAGGCAGCTGTTTCCGGCCGCCCTGAGCAGCCAGCGCGACCAGCTGTTCAAGGCGCTGGCCACCGTCGCCCGGCACCTCGACGAGCCCGCCGTCCTCACCCCGTACCTGGTCCGGCTCGGCCGCGGCCACCGCAAGTACGGCGCGCGCCCCGACCACTACCCGGCCGTCGGCGAGTGCCTGATCGCCGCGCTCACCCGCTACGCCCCGCGCACCTGGGACGACGCGACCGAGGGCGCGTTCGTGCGCGCGTACACCGTCGTATCCCAGACCATGATCGACGCGGCGGCCGAGGACGAGCTGCGCTTCCCCGCCTGGTGGAACGCGGAGATCGTCGGGATCGAGCCGCGCACCTCCGACGTGGCCGTGATCACCGTCCGGCCCGACCAGCCCTACTCCTTCCTCGCCGGCCAGTACGCCTCCGTGGAGACCCCCTGGTGGCCGCGCGAGTGGCGGCACTACTCGTTCGCCGCCGCGCCGCGCCCGGACGGCCTGCTGGTCTTCCACGTCAAGGCGGTGCCCGCGGGCTGGGTGTCCACGGCGCTGGTGCGCCGCTCGCGCCTCGGCGACGTGATCCGCGTCGGCCCGCCCACCGGCTCGATGACCGTCGACCACAGCTCCGACAACGGCCTGCTGTGTCTGGGCGGCGGCACCGGGATCGCGCCGATCAAGGCCCTGGTGGAGGAGGTGGCCGAGCACGGCCGCCGCCGCCAGGTGGAGGTCTTCTACGGCGCGCGCAGCGACCGCGACCTGTACGACATGGACACGATGCTGCGCCTGGAGCGCACCCACCCGTGGCTCCAGGTGCGCTCGGTGGTCGCCGACGGCCCGACCAAGGGCCTGCGCGGCCTGGTGCCGGACGCCGTGCGGCGGTACGGGCCGTGGCACACGTACGACGCGTACGTGTCCGGGCCGCCCGGGATGATCCGCAGCGGCGTGGACACGCTCATGGGCGTGGGCATACCGTCCCACCGGATACGGCACGACTCCGTCGACGAACCGGCGGACGCCCGCAGCTACTGACCGCTCTCACGGCCCTGGCGGCCCTCAGCCGAAGTCGCCCGCGAGCAGCGCCAGCACGCCCTCGATGTTCGCGTCGAGGTAGGCGCGCAGGGCGGGCGGCACGAGCGGCACGGACGCCACGCCCGCGCGGGTGAACGGCACCCGCACCACCTCGTACGTGCCGCACGGCTGCTCGACCTCGGGGCCGTGCCGCCGCGCCAGGTCCATCGACTCCAGGCGGCACACGAAGAAGTGCTGCACCTTGAGGCCGTCGGCCGGAGCGTCGCCCTCCTCGTACGGCACGGTGTCCACGAAGGCGGGCACCACGTCCGTCGCCTTCGCGCCCAGCTCCTCGTCCAGCTCGCGGTGCAGCGCGGCGACGACCGTGTCGTCGTCCGGCTCCACGCCGCCGCCCGGTGTGATCCAGTACGGCTCCTCGCCGGGCTTGGTGCGCTTGATGAGGATCATCCGAGGGCTGCCGTCGGGCCCGTCGTCCAGCAGGATGGCGCGGGCGGTGCGTTTGACCACACGTCTTTCGGTCATGTCTGGTCATCTGCCGCGCCCGCCACCGGCCGAAACCCGCCACCCCCCGCCCCGACCGGTACGGACCGTACGGACCGCGCGGACCCGCCACCGCCGGTCACCAGTCCGCCGCGGCGCGCAGCAGCCGCTCGTGCGCCCGCGCGACGTGCGGCAGGCCGAGCGCGCCGGTGCGCACCACCAGGGAGTACGTGCGCAGCGGCGGCACCGGCGGGTTGAGCAGCGCCACCACCCGCCCGACGGCCAGCGCGTCGGCGCACAGGTA
Organism: Streptomyces sp. B1866; assembly: GCF_031932565.1. Lineage (NCBI taxonomy): Bacteria > Bacillati > Actinomycetota > Actinomycetes > Kitasatosporales > Streptomycetaceae > Streptomyces > Streptomyces sp. B1866. The sequence continues at coordinate 12,993 of NZ_JAVSCF010000026.1, read as the reverse complement.
GCGGGGCAGCACGCCGAGCCCGGCGCCCGCCGCGACGCACTCCAGCACCGCCCGCAGGTCCGGCACGACGGCCACCGCCGACACCACCGGCTCGGTGTCGAACACCTCGGCCCAGTAGCGCCGCAGCAGCGGCAGGCTCTCGTGCACTCCGACGATCGGCAGCCCCTCCAGCGCCTGCGCCCCCTTGGCCTGGAGCACGGCGGGCCCGCCGAGCCGCGCGGCCCAGCGCGGGGCCGCCACCAGCACGTGCTCCTCGTCGCACAGCGGCGTGGCGGTCAGCAGCCGGCCGCGCGGCCGGGAGGTGGTCACGGCGAGGTCGTGGTGGCCGGCGGCCAGGCCCTCGGCCAGCTCCTCGCCGCTGCCGAACGCGGCCCGTACGGTCAGGCCCTGCCGGATGAGCGGGGTGAGCGCGGGCATCACGCGCAGGGCGGTGAACTCGGGCGGCCCGGCCAGGTGCAGCGTGCGCCCCACGGCGTTCCCGGCGAGCCTGCCCTCGGTGATCGCCAGCAGCGCGTCGAGGTGCGGGGCGACCTTGTACGCCAGCTCGTCGCCCATGGTGGTGGGGGTGACGCCGCGCGCCCTGCGCAGGAACAGCGGGCGGCCGAGCTGCCGCTCCAGGGTGCGTATCTGGCTGGTGACGGCCGGCTGGGAGAGGCCGAGCAGGGCGGCGGCGCGCGTGAAGGAACCAGCCCGGTGCACCGTGACGAATGTGCGTAACAGAGCCAGATCCATCTGTCTCCTCCCGGCTCGGCTTTCCCGGGCCGCACGCCAACTATAGATATACCGATAGGGCTATGTCGTCGCGGTGATTGGACACTGACGCACAGTCAACTAGCCTTGTGTACAGGGCTCTCCATGCGGTCCGTGTGCGGTCCGTCACGGGAGCCTGGGCGTCTCAAACCACGAGGGGGGAGGTTTGAGACGCCCGCTCGTGTCTGCGGCCCGCCGCAGTCCCCGGCCCCGCCCGGGCTCCCACCGGCCTTTCCCCGCCCCGCCCCCGTACCATTGACCGACCGGGCCCCGCGTCAGCCGCCGTGGGAGCGCGGACAGTTGAAGCTGTCAGCGGGGGGAGCGCCGTCCATGGCCGCACGCGACCGGGCCGTCCAGCGACTCGAAGGACTGCTCGACGAGCAGGACTTCTCCTGGAGCCTGTGCCTGGTGGGAGAGGACCAGTCGCAGAAGTTCGCCCAGCTCGCCGGCGAGCTGCGCGAGCCCTTCTCGCGTACGGGCGACGGCAAGCGGATATCGTCCGGCTTCTCCTACTGGGGCGTGGAGTCGACCATGGCGTGGATCCACGCCTGCTCCGACCTCTTCTACCCGGTGATGCGGGAGAGCATCGAGTCCTTCACCCGCCGCTGGGCCCGGCTCGCCGCCCACCTCGACGGGCGGCCCTTCCACTACGTCAGCCTCGGCACCGGCACCGGCCACAAGGACCACACGGTCCTGTCCCGGCTGGGCCGCGACAACCCGGGCCTGTGCTACCTGCCCGTCGACGTCAGCCCCGAGATGCTGCGGCTCAGCAGGCGCGAGGCCCTGCGCGGCCTGGACATCCCGGTGGGCAACGTCGTACCGGTCCAGCTCGACTTCTCCTCCGCGCGCAACATGGCCGGGCTGCGCGGCCTGGTCGAGCGCCTGGTCGGCGACGAGCCGGTGGTCTACTCGCTGCTCGGCAACACCCTCGCCAACTTCCCCGACGACACCGCCCTGCTCGACTCGCTCACCAGCCACCTGCTGCGCCGCCAGGACCGCTTTCTGCTGGAGGTCGCCAGCACCGACCGGCTGGACCACGACAGCGCCGCCGCCGCGGCCCGCGAGTACCGGGGCAGCCCCCGGTTCGGCGAGTTCGTCACCAGCGCCGTCATGCAGTACACCGACCTGCACATCGACATGGACAGCGTCTCCTTCGACGCGGCCGTCGAGGACGACCGGGCGCTGCTGGTCAAGGTCGTCTACCGCAACCGTACGGGCGAGCAGCTGCGGCTGACGCTGCCGGACCGCAGCAGCGTGGAGTTCCCGCCCGACGACACCATCCGGCTGCTGCTGACCCGCAAGTACCTGCCGTCGGGCCTGGAGAAGACCCTCGCCGACGCCGGCGTGTCCGAGGTGGACCGCGCCACCTCCGGCTTCACCGCGGGCTACGGCGCGCCGCGCTTCGGCATGGAGCTGGTGCTGCTCCAGTCCGAGGCCACCCCCGCCCCCGGCCCGGTCCCGCCCCCGAACCCCTTCGCCTGACCGGTGGCCCTGCGACCCATGCGGCGCTCCGGCTACTCGGTGCTGACCTTCGGCGCCCTCGCCGCCGCGCTGGCCGTCTGCGTGAGCTGGCTCGTCACCGCGCCGCCGGGCAACCGGTGGGAGCCGGTGATCCAGACCCTCGCCCTGGTCGCCGCCATCAGCGGCGTCTTCGCGGAACGGCTCGCGGCCGCCCAGGAGCGGGAGCGCCAGACGCTGCGCGCGCTCGCCGACGAGCTGGCGAAGAACACCGCCATCCTCTACGACCCGCGCTTCGCCCCCCTCGACCCCGACCGCCCCGTACACCGCGTCTTCCCCCGCCCGGTCCTGTCCGCGACCGACGCCGCCCTGGTCTCCGGCGTGCTGGCCGACCGCGGCCACAGCGCCCTGGTAGCCCTGCTGCACGCCTGGCGGGACACCGTCCACGAGCTGAACCGGCGGCTGGACCTCGCCGAGCTGCGCAGCTTCGTGGTCGAGGCGCAGAGCGCCGAACTGCTCAGCGTGGACCGCGACCTGCGCCGCACGGACGGCCACCTGCACCGGGCGCGGCACCTGCGCGGGGACATCGAGCGGCTGCTGCTGGAGCGGTACGGGCACGACGCGGAGCTGGCGGCGCGGGTACGGGCGATTCCGGCGCCGCCGGGTGACTGAGGCCGCGTCTGGCCGGGGCCGGCTGCGCTCCGGTGCGCGGTTTCCCGTTCCGGCAACCGCGCTTACTTGACCCTCGGGTCACGGCCTCGGGAGCATCGGAGCGGCACGGTGAACCGGCGGTGCGGGAGAGAGGAACCCATGACCATGAAGGTCACCAAGCTGGTGGGTACCTGTGACATCAAGAACTGCCCGACCCTGTATGCGACGGACCGGGACACCTTGCTGGCGCAAGGCCAGACTCCGACTGACCACGGGTTACAGATTCCCGACCACGAGACGGTTGTGGAGATTCCGATGGACCTGATCCGGAGGGCCATCCGTGAAAACCTCATCTAGGACTCTCGGCGACCTCTTCGACTCGTTCGAACGAGAGGCGTTCCGACTGGAAACCCTGGATGACTACAGCAGGTCGGGGAGCGTCGACGCCTACCAGGCGTTCGTGGCGGGAGAACCGCAGCCGGAGGGCTACAACTCGGAGTGGGTGGCGGAGGTCCGGTCGCACACGGGCCGGGGCAAGCGCGTCTACCGCGTACATGTCCTGGCCAGGCCGTTGACGGACTACCTGCGGTTCGAGCTCGGGTGGGGATACCGGAAGAACATGACCGGTGGAGAGGAGTTCTTCATCCTCGATATCACCGACAGGCCCAATCCCCTCGTCGGCGTGCCGGACTTCTGGCTCTTCGATGCGGAGTACGCGGCCGTTATGCGCTACGACGGCCATGGGGCCTTCCTCGGATCGGACGTGGTTCCGCCGAACGACGCGACGGATTTCGTCCGGCACCGGGACACCGCACTCGCTCACGCTGAGCCCTTCTCCGCATGGTGGGCCACGTACGGGGAGTGAGCAGAGCGCAGCTGGGGACCATGCTGCGGGCGCTGCGGAAGGCATCCGGAATGGAGGCCAAGGCAGTGGCCCGCAGCGCTTTCATGTCCGCATCCAAGCTGTCCAAGATCGAGAACGCCAAGGTGTCGCCCAGCGTGGCAGACGTGGAACGCATCCTGTCCGCCATCGGGGTATCGGACGAGATCAAGGCGGAGTACGCGGAGGTAGCGCGGGCGGCGGCCACTGAGATCACGGCGTGGCGGCTGCTGAAACGGATCGGCGTACACAAGGGCCAGCAGGACGCCAAGGCACTGGAAGCCCAGATGTCGACACTCCGGCTGTTTCAGTCGGCCCTCGTTCCCGGGCTGCTCCAGACACCCGAGTACATCAGGGCGGTTCTTCGGCGTCACAGCCTGAGCGAGGATTCCCTCACGCGCACCATCAGTGGCAGGCTTGAGCGGCAGGCCGTCCTCTATGACAGTGCGAAGTCTCTGCGGTTCGTCATCACGGAACCCGTTCTCCGGTGGCAGATCGTCTCCCCGATCATGATGGCGGCCCAACTGGACCGAATCGTCTCGATGTCACGTCTCTCCCACGTGGATATCCGGGTGGTTCCTCTGGGGGCGCGGCAGTACGACATCGCGAACCACGCGTTCGTGATTACAGACAGCCGTGTGGTCACCGTGGAAACGGTGCATGCCGAGGTGGTCGTCACGGACCCGAGGGACGTGGAGCTGTACGTCCGGAAATTCGAGGGATTCGAGGCGACGGCCCTGTCCGGTGACGATATGAGGAACATGGTCGAGGAAATCCGGGACGGGTTTTTGCGGGAACAGGAAACGGGCTAGAGGACCCCATGGGCTCGTCCGACGATGGAAACATGCGGACTCATCAAGGACACCCGAATCGTCAACGTGACGGAGACGACCTCTACGCGCTCGACATCTGCGAAGCAGCCTTCGCCAGGGCGTGCGGCGGAAACACCCACCCGGACGGCGAGTCCTGTGTGACCCTCGCCCGGATAGGCCGGAACGCATGGGCCCTGGGCGACAGCAAACGGCCGGACATGGAACCGCTGCGCTTCACCACGGCGGAACTGGTCGCGGCAGGAATCGACCCCACGCGGTTCGGCCTCTCGGTGTGACGCCTCGCCCGCGCCCCGGCCAGGTCCCGGCCTTCCGCAGGTCGGGACCTGGCCGCCAGTCCTTCCCTCGGCTCCGTACTGGAAGCAGGACGACAGTTGCACCACCACGGGTATCTGTGGGTCGGTCCGAAACAGCTCTTCGATGAAGAGGCACTACGAAGGCCCCCGCATCCTCAGCCGCCTTCATCCGGAAGCAGGCCGGAACTGGTCCGGAGATACCGGGACGTGGTTGTCGCCTTCCCGGTCTCCGACCTCCCGCCGATCGAGACGGCACACTGGCTCATGAAGCCACGAACCTCGGTCAGAGGGACGTGGCAGGAGCCCCAAGCGGCGGCGGGCTGGCTCAGGGAACGGCTGACCGAGTACGCGCCGCGCTTCACCCCCGGTCTGCCTGCGGACGGCACCTGTCTGACCACGCTCGTCGACTCGGCCGCCCAACGCGTTGGCTGGGGCGGCGATGTCTCCCTGGGGTACTACCTCGAACGCCCCATGTTCCTGTCGCTGGCCCTGGTGACGTGTTCGCCGAACCGTGCCGCAGCCGATCTGGCCTGCCCGGTCACGTAGCGGTCCCTGCCGTGCCGTCCAGGGCTCAGCGGGCCGGAAGGTCTCCGCCGAGCGGACTCAGGCGCGGCCCGGCGGCCACCTGGGAAGGTGGCGACCGGGCCGCGCCGTAGCCGGTGTCCCGTGCGGTCTACGGGCCTACAGCAGGCCGTCGAGCACGCCCTGGCGGAAGGCGGTCCACTCGTCGGCGGTGTAGCGGAGGGCGTCCCGCTCGGGGTGCTTTGAGTCGCGCACGGCGACGCCGCCGCCGGGCAGGTCGGTGATCTCCACGCAGTGGTTGCCGCCGTTGCTGTAGGAAGACTTGCGCCAGGTGGCACCGCTCAGGTCGATGGCGTACAGGTCGTCCTTGCGGGCAGGGGGGTTCACGGCCCGTTCCTTTCCATGAGGTTTCTCATCAGCTCCCGGGAGTCGTCCACGGAGAGCGCTGCGGCGACGACGCGGTCGAAGGAAGACTCAAAGACCTTCACGTCGTCGGTGCCCTCCACGAAGTAGCCGCCCCGGATGTTCTCCAGGTCGACCACGGTGGGCCACGGGTGTGGGAAGCGCACGACTGAGAACAGCCCGAGCATCCCGGGGTGCGGGGTGGCGGTCAGCGGCATCACCTGGATGGTGATGTTCGGCAGGTCCGCCATGTCCAGCAGGTGTCGGAGCTGTCCGCGCATCAGGGCGGGCAGCGAGGCGAACCGCTGGTGCAGCGCCGCCTCGTGCATCACCGCCCAGAGCTTCAAGGGACGCTTCGGCGCGGTGAGGATGGCCTGCCGCGTCTTGCGGACCTCCGCCAGGGCGGCGACCTCCTCCGGTGTGCGGTTGATGGCGGTCGCGCTGATGATCTCACGCGCGTACGCGCCGGTTTGCAGCAGCCCGGGGATCAGGTCCGCCGAGTAGGTGTGGATGCTCTCGGCGTCGGACTCCAGAGTGAGGTAGTCCTTGTAGCTGAGGTAGACGACATCGCCGTAGCTCTGCCACCAGCCCTGCTTCCCGGCGTCCTTGGCCAGTGCCTCCAGCGGCGCCACGACGCTGTGGTCGGTCACGTCGTACAGCTTCAGCAGCGGCGCCACGTCCTGCGGACGCATGCGCGCCTTCGCGGTCTCGATGCGGGACATCTTGCTCTCGTCCCAGCCCATCGCCCGAGCGGCTTGGTCGAGGCTGAGGCCAGCCGCTTGGCGGTACTTGCGCAGCGCCTCACCGAGTCGGCGCCTGCGGAGAGTTGGTACTGCTCGTGCGTTCGGCATGGTGTGTTTTGACACCCCCAAGGTGCACAGGTGGCGGCACAGGTGCAGTTTGGCACCTGCATGGTGTGCGGGTCGATAGAACAGATATTCCTTCTCTTGGGTAACCAGGTCACAAGCTTGCGCGTTGTGATTCCGTAGAGGCATTCTGCCTGAGCGAGGCCGTGAATGTTCATCAGTTCTTGAGACCGCTGATGACAATCGGTCACGTATGGGGGTCTGCTTCCGCCCCTCCGGCAGAAGCAGGAAGTCAACCGCTCACCGCCCACCGGCCGGACATTCGCTTGGGTGTTCGCCACCGAGCTGGGCGGCGACCACGTCCGGAGGAACCGATGATCACCACGGTCGAAGAGCACAGTCAGCGCTACGAGCAATCCCTGGCCGCCTGCCCGGAGGCCATCGCGGCCGTGCGCCACATCGTGCGCGTGGTCCTGCGGCTGTGGGGCCGCACGGACCTCTCGTACGACGTGACGCTCTGCCTGACCGAGCTGCTGACCAACGTCATCAAGCACGCGGCCTGTTCGGAGTGCCTGATCAGCCTTCAGGACCGCCCGATCGGCCTGCGCGTCGCCGTCGCCGACACCGACCCGGCGCCGCCGGTCGTCCGGCACCCCGACCACCTGTCCGAGACCGGGCGCGGCATGGCGCTGATCGAGAGGACCGCGCACCGGTGGGGCGTGGAGTGGACGCTGTCCGGAAAACGCGTATGGGCGGAGTTCCGGACGGCCCGGCCCGCGGCGGTGGGCGCGTGAGCACCATGCCCCCCGACTCCTGCGCGCTGTACAACCACATCGTCAGCCAGTCCTGGGTCGAGCCCAACAGCAAGCGTCTGGTGCCGTGCTTGCTGATCACCCACCCCGGGCCCCGCCACCCGGTCGAGACGCTCGACTACATCGAGCGGGAGATGCGCGACCTGGCCGGTGCCCTGGGCATGGCGCCGCAGTTGCACCCCGTCTACACCGGCACGCGCGTGCTGGTGGAGAACCCCACGCTCATCCGGGTGCGCGGGGACCGGTGCAAGAACCACGAGTTACTGATCCGCGTCACCCAGCACTGGTCGCGGATCGCCGCCACCGGCTGTCCGATCCTCCTGCTGGTCGGCCTGGACCCGCTGCCGGGCGACGCGGACGAGCCCAGCAGCCTGGAGTACATCGACGCGCAGCTCACGCGCGGGCGGTTGCTCCTCGGCCAGACCGACGCGCTCACCTTCCCGGACGGTGCGGACCCGCACGTCGCGTGAGCGGGTGGCGGCGAGGTGCCGCCGTCCGGCCCGCGGTCGGCTCAGCCGGCCCTTCGCGTACCCGGCTGGCCACAGGGGTCGACCGGCTCCTGAGCGGCTGTGGCGTCCTGGTCCGCCCGGAAGGCTTCGAGGGAGACGTCGGGGGCGGTGCGGGACGTCGCGGCGAACTCACTTCTCGGAACGAACCGTCGACGGCGCCCCACCGGCCGTGCCGGGTCGTCGGGCAGGTCCGGGTGGCGCATGCCGGTGACCTCCGGCCGGTTAGGCGCCGGTATGTCCGATGTGCTCGATATGGATGGTGTGCGTCTCCGGGTCGGTGCGATAGAGGATGCGCCAGGGCCCGTGCCGGAGGCGGCGGTGAGCGGTGCCCCACGGACGTGACTCCGGGGGTCGGGGATGCTCGGCGAGCCGGTCGGCGGCGTGCAGGAGGCTGTCGACGCCCTGCGGGTCGTCCTTGAGGTGAGCGGCGGCGGCGTTGAGAGCGGTCGGCTCCCACAGCACCTCCCAGGTCACTCGCCTCTCCCCGCCGCCTCCAGGAGCGCGCGGCGTGCCTCGTCGTGCGGGATGGGGGCCTCGGTGCGCCCGAGTGCGCGGTCGCGCTCCAGACGCGCGAGGGCGAGGGCGTCTTCGAGGTCTTCCAGCTCGGCGGGAGAGATGAGGACGGCCGTGGGGACGCCGCGGTCGGTCAGGGTGATGTGCTCGTGCTGGGCCGCCCGGCGAGCGAGATCACCGAGCTTGCCGCGCGCTTCGGCGATGGGATACGTAGCAGACATGACACTAGCGTACACGAGTGTGCACTAGTGTACTTTCGCCCCGCGCATCCCCGGCCCAGCCGTCAGGCCGCCGCCTCGTCCAGCGCGCGCAGCACGTCCTCCACCACGTCCGCCGGGTCCTCCACCCCCACCGAGAAGCGGATGAAGCCCTCCGGCACCGCGTCCCCGCCCCACCGCCCGCGCCGCTCCGCCGTGGACCGTACGCCGCCGAAGCTGGTCGCGCCGTGCACCACGCGCAGCGCGTCGAGGAAGCGGTCGGCGTGGGCGGCGTCCGGGAGGGTGAAGGACACCACGCAGCCGTAGCGCCCGGCGCGCATCTGCGCCGCCGCGACCGGGTGCGCCGGGTCGTCGGGCAGGCCCGGATAGCGCAGGCCGGTGACCTCCGGGCGGGCGCGCAGGGCCTCGGCGAGGGCGAGGGCGCCCGCCGCCTGCCGGTCGACGCGCAGGTGCAGGGTGGCCAGCGAGCGGTGCGCCAGCCACGCCTCCATGGGGCCGGGGACCGCGCCGACCGTCTTGCGCCACGCGCGCAGGCGCGCGGCCGGCTCCGGGGCGCGGCAGGCGGCGTAGCCGAGGAGTACGTCGCCGTGGCCGGTGAGCGCCTTCGTGCCGCTGGCCACCGAGATGTCCGCGCCCAGCTCCAGCGGGCGCTGGCCCAGCGGGGTGGCCAGGGTGTTGTCCACGGCGACGAGCGCGCCCCGCGCGTGCGCGGCCTCGGTCAGGCGGCGGATGTCGCACACGTCCAGGCCGGGGTTGGACGGCGATTCGAGCCACAGCAGCCGCGCGCCGTCCAGGGCGGCGAGCTGCGCGTCTCCGGCGGTCGGCGCGGTGCGTACGGTGACGCCCTGGCCCTCCAGCCGGGCGCGCAGGGCGGGCAGGAGCTGGTAGCCGTCGGAGGGCAGGACGGCGGTGTCGCCCGGCCGCAGGTGCGACAGCAGGACGGCGGCGACGGCGGCCATGCCGGAGGCGAAGGCGACCGTCTCCACGGCCGGGTCGCCCGGGGCCTCCAGCTCGCTGACGGCCCGCTCCAGCCGCGTCCACGTCGGGTTCGTGTCGCGCCCGTACGCGTACGGGCCGCCGTGCGGGTCGGCGTCGGCGGGCAGATGGTAGTGCGCGGCGAAGACCGGTCCGGGCAGCGCCGGCTCGTACGCCTCGGGCTCGGGCAGCCCCGCGCGCACGGCCAGGGTGCCGTCCCCGGCCCGTATCGGGTCGCCGGGGCCGTCCTCGGTCCGGGCCGGGCCTGCGGTGCCGTCCGGCCGCGCCGGGCCTGCGGTGCCGTCCGGCCGCGCCGGGCCTGCGGTGCCGTCCGGCCGTTCCGGGCCGCCGGGGTCGTCGTCGGGCACCGCCGGGTCAGTCCTCGTCATCGGGCAGCACCACGTGCAGGGCCCAGGACACCACGGACACGATCAGGCCACCCACCACTGCGGTGCCGAAGCCTTCGACGTGGAAGGAGAGGTTCAGCGCGTCGGCCAGGCCCGAGGTCAGCAGCAGCATCAGGGCGTTGATCACCAGCGTGATCAGCCCGAGCGTGAGGATGAACAGTGGCAGGGAGAGCAGCTTCACCACCGGTTTGACCACGGCGTTCACCACGCCGAAGACCAGGGCGACCAGGACCAGGGTGAGCGCCTTGTGCCCCGTGCCGTCCCCGGTCAGCGTGATGTCCTTCAGCAGCCAGATGGCGACCGCCAGGGCCGCCGCGTTCACGATCGTCTTGACGAGAAAATGCCTCATGGAGCGATCGTCGCAGACGCCGGTGGCCGAAACGCGGCGGCCAGGGGGCGGCGAGTGGAGAGGGCGAGAAGCGAATGAAGGCATTCCGGCTGGATGAGCTGGAGGCGGAGCGGGCCGCGAACGACGGCGCGTACCTCCAGTTCCTGCGCGAGCGGAACATGTCCGTGGGGCTGTACGCGCTGGACGCGGGCGAGACCGACCCGCAGCGGCCGCACCGGCAGGACGAGGTGTACCTGGTGGTCAGCGGCCGGGCGTCGATCACGGTGGGCATGGAGACGACGCAGGTGGGCCGGGGCAGCGTGGTGTACGTACCGGCCGGAGTGGCGCACAGGTTCCACCACATCACCGAGGACCTGCGGGTCATGGTCGTCTTCTCTCCCCCGGAGGGATGACCGCCGCCGCCCGGGGACCCGTAGGGGGCCGGTCAGGGCACGACGGGGGCCGCGCGGCCTTAGATCCCGGCCGGTCGCGGCCCTAGCATCGAAGGCGAAGGAAGGCGAAGCCGCCAGGCGGGTCGGCCCGCGCGGGTGACCGGCTGTCTCCGGCCGCCGCCGGGGTCCGGCCGGGAGCGACCGGTTCCGGCGGCAACCAGCCTCGACGGCAGAAAGCAGGGACGAAAGTGGCTACGAAGGGCATCGCACACGCCGTGCCGTGGTGGGTGAAGTGGATCGCCGTACCGGTCGCGCTCCTCGTCGTCTTCGGCGGCGTGCTGCTGAGCGTGGCCGGCTTCGTGATCGGCCTCGTCTTCAAGGCGCTGCTGCTGGTGGCGATCATCGCCGGACTGGTCTTCGTCGTGCGGAAGTTCACGTCCTCGTCGCGCGACCGCCGGTGAGCCCCCGACCGCGGGGGGCGCGGGGGCGTACGGCCGGGTGGTGAGCCCCCGACACGCGCCCCGGAGTGCGTCCGAAGTACACCGGAGTACGAGCACACCGGAGTAGACCGGCGTACATACGACCATGCGCCGATCCCGCCGCACGCCGGGGCGAACCGGCAAGGCGCCGCCCGCGAATGCCGGGACCCGGCGCCCGCTCCGGGCTAGAGTGGCCAGTCAGCGGCGCCGTTTCCCACGTACCGGCGTCGGCCCCGCACACACCCCGGGGGTGCCTGTTGGCGACAGTGAACCTCAACGCGTCCTGCGAGCCGACGCTCATCAGCTCGGTGCAGCGCGCGCTGCGGCTGCTGGAGGCCGTCGCCTCCCACCCGGGCGGCGCCCCGGCCAAGCAGCTGGCCCGTGAGGCGAAACTGCCGCTGCCCACCGCCTACCACCTGCTGCGCACCCTCGCCCACGAGGGCTACCTGCGCCGCGAGGACGGCGTGTTCGTGCTCGGCGAGGCGGCCCGCCGGCTGTCCGGGGCGGAGAGCCTGGCCAGCCGCCGGGCCGGCGTCTCCGACACCCTCGCCGCGGTCAGCGGCGACCTGGGCGTCGACGTCTGCTTCTCGGCGTACCGCGACGGCGAGGTGGAGGTGCTGGCCGGAGCCGGCGAACTCGCGACCGACCCGGCCGCGTTCCCCGACATGCGCAGCACCGCGCACGCCCACGCGATGGGCCAGTGCCTGCTCGGCCAGCTCGGCGACGAGGAGCGCGAGGACCACCTGTCCCGGCACCCGGCGTTCTCCCTGACCCGGTACTCGGTGCGCGACGCCGACGACCTGAGGTGGCGGCTCGCCGTCCGGCGGCCCGCCGAACCGGTCTACGAGTACCAGGAGTTCGCGCTGGGCTACGCCTGCGCGGCCTTCCCGGTCCCGGGCATCCCGGGCGCGCCCGCCGCGGTGGCGATAACGGGGCTGGCGGACGACGCGCAGCGGCTGCGGTCGGTGGTGGAGACCCTTCGCGCGCGGCTCAGGCCCGTGATCAGCTCTCTCACCCTCTCTATCAGTATTTGAAAATTCACGCCTTGTCGGACGCCGGAGGCGTGCCGGACGATGGCGTCAAGAGGGCCGGGACGTTGTACCCCGGCCCCTCGGACTCACTTCGGGGGCGGCGAAACCATGCGCGACACGTATGACACGGTCCAGGCGGAACTGACCATGGAGTTCCTGATCACCCCGGACCTCACCCTGTGCATCCCGGTCGGACTGCGCTACGACGGCGACGACCCGTACGCGATGCAGATCACCTTCCACCTGCCCGGCGACGCCCCGGTGAGCTGGACGTTCGCCCGCGACCTGCTGCTGGACGGGCTGAGCCGGACGGTCGGCGAGGGCGACGTGCGCGTCGGCCCGGCCGGCCTGGGGAACCTGACGGAGGTGCTGCTGACGCTCCAGGTGGGCGGCGAGCGCGCCCGGTTCCGGGCCCAGACCGAACCGCTGGTGGCCTTCCTGGACCGTACGGACCAGCTCGTGCCGTTCGGCGACGAGCACCTGGCGCACGACCCGGCGGCGGCCCTGGAGGCGGAGCTGGCCCGCATCCTCGCGGAGGCGGAGGACCGGTACGCGGGGTAACCCGCGCCGGTGCCGGGGCCGTACGCCGGTCCGTACGGCCCGGCACGCCCGCACGCCCGCACGCCCGTCCGTACGGGCGTACGGGCGTTCGTGAGCGGGCGCGCGTCTGGGCCGCGGCGGTCAGGCCCCGCGCGCCCGGCGGCGCCGCCCGCGCCCGCCACGGCCCGCGCGCG
>NZ_JAVSCF010000025.1:0-38712 GCF_031932565.1 Streptomyces sp. B1866 | reverse complement strand
GCCGCCGCGCCGGGCGGCGGCCCGCACGGCCCGGGCTCCGGGGCCGACCCGGCTTCCGGGACTGCGCCCGCAGGGTCGGCCCGGGACCGGGAGGAGCGTCGCCGGGAGGGCGGAGCGGCCCGCCGTGAGCCGCCCGGCGACGCGCCGGCCCGTGACGGCGAGCCCCGTGGCGAGGGGGCGGGGAGCGGCGAGGAGACCCGGGGGAAGGAGTCCGGGAGCGGCGGCGGCACCGGCGATGCCGGGGTTCCTAGTGGTGGGGAGTCCCGGGGGGAGAGGGCCGGGAGCCTCGGCGAGCCCCGGGGCGAGGAGGGCGGGCGCGCCCGGGGCGAGGGCGCCGGGGGCGGTCGGGAGTCCGCGGGCGTGAGCTGGCCGCTGCTTCTGGGCGTGCGGCACCACGGGCCCGGGTCGGCGCGGGCCGTCCGGGCGGCGCTCGACCGGTGCCGGCCGAGTGCCGTGCTCATCGAGGGACCGCCCGAGGCCGACGCGCTCGTGGAGTTCGCCGCCGACGAGCGCATGCGCCCGCCCGTGGCGCTGCTGGCCCACGTGGCGGACGATCCGGGCCGGGCGGCGTTCTGGCCGATGGCCGACTTCTCGCCGGAGTGGGTGGCCATCCGGTGGGCGCTCGGGCGCGGCGTCCCCGTCCGGTTCATCGACCTGCCCGCGGCCCATACGCTCGCCATGTCCGGCCCTGGCCGGACATCCGGCGGACCGCCCGGTCCCGGCGCCGAGGTGCCGGACGGGACCGGTGGACGGGGTGCGGAAGACCCGCGCAGGCCCGAGGCGGACAGCGGGCCGTGCGGGACGGCGGTGCCGGGCCCTGCCGGTCCCGGCGGCGACAGCCCGGAGAGCCGGGACCGCGGTGGCCGGGAGCCAAGCGGTCGGGGGCCCGGTGGCCGGGAGCCCGGTGGCCGGGGCGGCGGGCCCGGAGGCCGCCACCAGCCGGGGGCCGGGCCCCGGGACGGAGGCCCCGGCCTGCTGCCCGTCGACCCGCTGGCCGTCCTCGCCGAGGCGGCCGGTTACGACGACCCGGAGCGCTGGTGGGAGGACGCGGTCGAGCACCGGGGCACCGGCGGGACCAGGCGGGGCGCCGCCGGGGACGCGGTCGCCGCTCCGGGCGCGGTCGGCCCCGCGGGGACGGGCGGCAGGACGCTCGGCGCCGACAGCGGCGGCGGCCCGGAGCGTCCCGGCCCGGTGGCCCGCGGAGGCTCGGCGGACCAGGTGGGGGGCCCGGCGCGCCGGGCCTCGGGGCCGCCCGGTGCGGTGGCCGGCGGCCCGGTGGACGACGGCCTGGCGGCCGGTGAGGGACCGGCGGAGCAGGAGGGGCCGACGGGGTCTGGGGGACCGGCCGGGGGTGAGGGGCCGGCCGTCGAGGGGGATTCGGCTGCCGAGGAGGGGACGGCGGCCGCCTTGGCCCCGTTCGCCGCTCTCGGCGAGGCCATGGCCGTCCTCCGCGCGGAGTACGGACACGGCGGGCACCCCCACGACGCGGTGCGCGAGGCGCACATGCGGCTGCGCCTGCGAGCGGCCCGCCGGGAGTTCGGCGAGCGGGTCGCGGTCGTCTGCGGCGCCTGGCACGTTCCGGCGCTGCGTGGGGCCGCGCCGGGCGCGGCCGAGTGGGCCGGGCCGCCGACCGCGACGGCCGACCGGGCGCTGCTGAAGGGCCTGCCGAAGGTCAAGGCGGAGGTGAGCTGGGTTCCGTGGACCCACCGCAGGCTGTCCCGGCACAGCGGGTACGGCGCGGGGATCTCCTCACCCGGCTGGTACAGCCACCTGTTCCACGCCCCCGACCGGCCCGTCGAGCGGTGGATGACCAGGGTCGCCGGGCTGCTGCGCGCCGAGGACTACGCGGTGTCCTCCGCGCACGTCATCGAGGCCGTGCGGCTGGCCGACACGCTGGCGGTCCTGCGCGGCCGGCCGCTGCCCGGGCTGACGGAGGCCGTCGACGCGGTGCGCGCGGTGATGTGCGAGGGCTCCGAGGTGCCGGTCGCCCTGGTGCACGACCGGCTCGTGGTCGGCGACCGGCTCGGCGAGGTGCCCGAGTCGGCGCCCGCCGTGCCGCTCCAGCGGGACCTCGCCCGCGCGCAGCGCTCCCTGCGCCTGAAGCCCGAGGCGGCCGAGCGGGAGCTGGCCCTGGACCTGCGCAAGGAGACGGACGCCGGGCGCAGCCGCCTGTTGCACCGGCTGCGGCTGCTGGGCGTCGACTGGGGGATTCCGGCCGCGTCGCGGGGCAGTACCGGCACCTTCCGCGAGACGTGGCGGCTGGCCTGGGAGCCGGAGTCGTCCGTTCGGGTCGCGGAGGCGGCGGTGTGGGGGCAGACCGTGGCGTCGGCGGCGGCCGCGAAGGCCGAGGCCGAGGCCGCGGGCGCCGGAGCGCTGGCCGACATCACGTCGCTGGCCGAGCAGTGCCTGCTCGCGGGGCTGTCCGGGGCCCTGCCAGGCGTGCTGCGCGCCCTGGCCGACCGGGCCGCGCTGGACGCGGACGTCGGGCACCTCGCCCAGGCGCTGCCGGCCCTGGTGCGCTCGGTGCGCTACGGGGACGTCCGGGGTACGGACACGGCCGTGCTCCGGGACGTCGCCCTCGGGCTGGCCGAGCGGGTCATGGTCGGCCTGCCGCCCGCGTGTGCGGGGCTGGGCCCGGAGGCCGCCGAGGAGATGCGCGGCCACATCGAGGCCGTGCACCGGTCGGTCGGCCTGCTGCCGGACGCGGCCGGGCCGGCGCCGGAGGCGGCGGGCCCGCCGGGGCCGCCCGGAGCGGCGGACTCCGCGGAGGCGCCGGACGCGGGAGCGTACGGCGGCGGGGTGGCCGGAGGCGGCGGGTCCCGCGCCGAGGCCGGGGGTCCCTCTCTCGGCGGCGGGCTGCGGGAGCGCTGGGCCGCCGTGCTGCGCGGGCTCGCCGGGCGGGAGGCGGTCGCCGGGGCGCTGCGCGGCCGGGCCACGCGGCTGCTGCTGGACGACGGTCGGCTGGCGGAGGGCGAGGCCGCCCGCCTGATGGGGCTGGCGCTGTCGGCCGGCACCGCGCCCGCCGACGCGGCCGCTTGGATCGAGGGGTTCCTCGGCGGAGCGGCGGGCGGCGGCATGCTTCTGGTCCACGACGAGCGGCTGCGGGCGCTGGTCGACGGCTGGCTGACGGGCATACCCGCCGAGGTGTTCGTCGACGTGCTGCCGCTGCTGCGGCGCACCTTCGCGGCGTACGACGCGGGCGTGCGCCGCACGCTGGGCGAGCTGGCCCGGCGCGGACCGGCCCCGGCCGGCGGGCCGCACCCGGAAGGCGGCCCCGGCGGCGGTCCCGGCGCGTCCGGCGCCGCGTCCGGGGCCGAGGCGATCGGCTTCGACGCCTGGCTCGACCCTGGCCGGGCGGCGGCGGTCCTGCCGACGGTGCGGCTGCTGCTGGGCCTCGGCGGGAGCGCCGACGGTCCGGCGGGGGAGTCCTCCGGCGCGCGGACGGCCCGGGACGGCGCGGACGGCGGCGGTGGCGACCGGTCCGGGACGGCCGACCGGCCGGGCGGCGCCGGGCCCGCCGGTCACGCCGGTGAGCAGGCACCGCCGCCGGACAGCAGCCGTACGGCCCGGCCCGTCCCGGTGAGCGGTCCCCAGGACCGGCTCGCACGGCCCGCACGGCCCGTACAGAAACCCGTACAGAAACCCGCACAGAAACCCGCACAGAAACCCGTACAGAAGGGGGACGGCGCATGACGCGCGAAGGGCGCCCGGCGGCCTGCGGCCCGGCGTCGGTCACCGCCCGGGTGACCGACGCCGTGACCGACGGTGGCCCGCGTGCCGGCGACGGCCTCGCCTCCGGCGGTGGTCCGGGTCCAGGCGGCGCCCCGGGCCCCGGCGGTGGTCCGGGGGCTGGTGCCGACCCGGGCAGTGGCGGCGGACCGGCCGGTCCGGCCGCCGGCGGGGGGTCGCGTGCCGGTGGTGGACCGGGCCGTGGCGGCGGTCCCGGCCTGGGCGGCGGTCCCGTCGCGGGTCCGGTCGTCGACGGCGGCGGACACGTGGGCGCCGTTGCCCCGGGCTCCCGTGTCGGTACGGGCCCCGGCGTGGGTCCGGGCCCCAGCGGTGCTCCGCTGGCCGAGAGCGGGTCCGGCCGACGCGGTGGCCCGGCTGCTGACGGTTCCACGGGTTCCGGCGGCCGCCCGGCTGTCGGAAGCGGCCCGGGCGGCGGCGCGGTGGCCGGTGCGGCGGCGTCCGCGCGAGGGCCGGGCCGCACGGCAGGCGGGCGGCCGGTGACGGCGCCGGGCCGCACGGCNCAGGCGGGCGGCCGGTGACGGCGCCGGGCCGCACGGCCGGGGTCGGGGCCCGGCAAGGCGGGGTCGGGGCCCGGCAAGGCGGGGTCGGGGCCCGGCAAGGCGGGGACGGGTCACGGTCGGCGGTCGGCGGGGGTGGCGGGGACGAGGGAGAGGAGCGGCTGCGGCGGTGGCGGCTGGTGCTCGGCGGGCAGCGGGCGGACGGGACCGGCCACCGCCTGACCGGGGACGACCTCGCCATGGACCGCACGCTCGAAGCGCTCTACGGGGGCGACGCGGGCGGAGTGGGAGGCGGTGGCCCGGGCGGGTCCGGCGCGCCGGGGACCGCGCCGGGCACCGCGGCGTACGGAGCCGGAGGGCCGGGCGGTACCGGCGGTACCGGCGGTGCGGGCGGTTCAGATGGAGGCGGTTCCGGCGGGGGCCGCGCCGGGGGAGCGGCGGACGACTCCCGGACGGCGAGCCTCGCCGGGTCCGCGCCGCGGATGGCGCGGTGGCTCGGCGACATCCGGACCTACTTCCCCACCTCCGTCGTGCAGATCATGCAGCGGGACGCCATCGACCGGCTCGGCCTGTCCGCGCTGCTGCTGGAGCCGGAGATGCTGGCTGCCGTGGAGGCGGACGTGCACCTCGTCGGCACGCTGCTGTCGCTGAGCAAGGCCATGCCCGAGACGACCAGGACCACCGCGCGCGCCGTCGTCCGCAAGGTGGTCGAGGACCTGGAGCGGCGTCTGGCGGCCCGCACCCGGGCCACGGTCGCCGGCGCCCTGGACCGCTCCGCCCGCACCAGCAGGCCGCGGCACCGGGACATCGACTGGGACCGCACCATCCGGGCCAACCTCAGGCACTACCTGCCCGACCACCGGACCGTGGTGCCCGAGCGGCTGGTCGGGCACGGCCGGGCGGCGCGCGGGGTGCGCAAGGAGGTGATCCTGTGCGTCGACCAGTCGGGGTCGATGGCCGCGTCCGTCGTGCACGCCGCCGTCTTCGGGGCCGTGCTCGCCTCCATGCGCTCTCTCGCCACCCGGCTCGTCGTCTTCGACACCTCCGTCGTGGACCTGACGGACGAACTGGACGACCCGGTGGACGTCCTGTTCAGCACCCAGCTCGGCGGCGGCACGGACATCAACCGCGCGCTCGCCTACTGCCAGTCGCGCATCACGCGTCCGGCCGACACGGTCGTCGTGCTGATCAGCGACCTGTTCGAGGGCGGCATACGGGAGGAGATGCTGCGCAGGGTGGCGGCGATGAAAGCGTCCGGCGTGGAGTTCGTGGCGCTGCTCGCGCTGTCCGACGAGGGGGCGCCCGCCTACGACCGCGAGCACGCGGCGGAGCTGGCCGCGCTCGGCGCCCCCGCCTTCGCCTGCACTCCCGACCTCTTCCCCGAGGTGATGGCGGCGGCTTTGGAGAAGCGCCAACTTTCCCGGTACGGCTCCGACTTCCCTCGTGTCACAAGGCGATGAAGACATGACAAGGGTCTTGCGCCGCCCCCGGTGGGCCGTGCAAACATCACTCACGCGATCAGGAAGCCGATCATCCGATCGGGTTCCCGCGCCTCGTTCGTCCTGCCTGTCCGCTCCACCTGTCCTGCCCGAGCTGTCCGCCGCGCGGTTCCCCGTGAACCGTCTGGCTCCGCCCGCTTCGCGCCGCCGTTTCCGTACGGCACGTGCGACCTGTACGAAGGGAAAGGTCCGGCCCGTGTTCGCAGCACCCGCCCAGCCTGCCGCCGTGCGCCCCTGGCGCGCGGCAGTGGCGCGGCGCGCGCTGCTCGCGGCGCTGTTCCTCGGCGGCGTCCTGGCGCTCGCCTTCTTCTTCGGCGGCAGTGCGTACGCGGCGTCGGAGGGCGCGGTGGGCGGCGGTCCGGGCGGCACCGGGCCGGTCCGCGTGCCCGGGCCCGCCGATCCGGGCGGGATGTCCGCTCCGGACGACGGCGCCGCCGCGCACGGCGGACACGGCCCGGCCGCCGCGCACCGCGGTGAGGCCGCGGCGGCCGCGCACGGCCCGGCCGCTGACGACCGCTCCGCTCACTCGGCTGACGACCGCTCGGCCGCTGACGGCGCCCCTGCCGCCGGTCCCGCTGACGACCACTCCGGTGTCAGCGGTTCGGACGGGGCCGCCGAGGTGCGGCGGCGGATCGAGGCGTACGCGGCCGACACCCAGGCGCGCGCCGCCGAGACCTCTCGCGAGGTGCGCGAGACGGTCCAGCGGGTCGTGCGGCCGCTGGAGGACTCGGCGGGCCGGATCCTCGACCCGGTCGGGGACGTCGTCCAGCCCCCGGCGGACGGCGGCGGCCTGCCCGTGCGCCTGCCGGGCACGTCCATCGTCATACCGCTGCCGGGCCTGCAACTGCCCGCCGTGCCGCTCCCGGCCATCACGCTGCCCGCCCCGGGCGGCTCCGGCGCCGCGGGCCACGTCACGGCGGCCGACGCGCCGGGCCACCGCGCGGGTGCGGCCCGGCTGTCCGGCCCGGCCGGTGCGGACCGACGGGCCGCCGCGACGCCGACCCGCGCCGTCGCCCCCATGGGGCCGAAGGCCCCGGGCCACGGCGGGCTGTCGGGCGCGGACCGCGACGCCGCGTCGCACCGGCACACCCGGGCGGCCTTCGGCGGCCCCGGCCGCGGCGGCTTCCCCCTGCCGCTGCTTCCCCTCCCCGAGGCCCCGCTGGGGGCCACCTCCCAGTGCACCGGCGACAGCGGCACTCCCCGTGGCGGGGACACGCACGCCGCCCTGCCGCCGGAGGGCACCGCGCGCTTCGGGCTCCGGCCCGGCGCGATACGTGCCGACAGCGCCGCGCCGACGCGCGAGCGGTTCAGCGAAGTCCTCGAATTCCCCGGCTAGGGCAGACCGGCTCCGTCCGTTCACGACCTGCCGCGCGGGGGCGGGTCAGGTCTGCCCATCCGCCAGCCATCACGGAATTCACCGGGAATTCGAGAGGACTTCTCCCATGCGTAAGAACATCCGCCGTTCCATCCTCGTCGCCGCTGCCGCCACCGGCCTGTGGGCGCTCGGCACCGCCGCCGCCAGCGCGGACGAGCGGACCGAGGCGCCGTCCGTCACCGTCGCCGTCGGCGGCTCGGCGAGCGCCGACGCCTCCGCCACGCTGCCGAAGCTGCCCGGCCTGTCCGGCGTCACCGGCACCGTCGAGGACACCGTGCACGGCACCACCCAGAAGGTGACCCGCATCGTGGACGGGCTGCCCAAGGTCGGCCTGTCGGGCGTCCCGAGCCTCGCGGACCCGAGCGCGCTGCCCGCCGTCGGCGTGAGCGGCGCGGTCGGGGTGGACGGCGCGGTGGGCGTCGACGGCCCCGCCGACGTGCACGGTTCCGTGGGCGTGGGCGGCGACCTCGGCGTCGGCGTGGAGCCGGGCAGCCTCGTCGGCACGGTCGGCGAGACGGTGGACAAGGCCGGTGCGAAGGTGGACGGGACGGCCGGCCACGTCGTGGGCAAGGCCGGGGACAAGGCCGGCAAGGCGGTGCAGGGCGTGGAGACGACCGTCGGCAAGGTCGCCGGCGAGCTGCCCGTCGCGCTGCCGGCCCTGCCCGAGGTCCCCGCCGTTCCGGGTGACCTGCCCGTGGACCTGCCCGCCACCCCGGTCGGGGACCTGGTCGGCGCCGTCTCCGGCGCGGTGATCCGCCCGGAGGAGACCTCGCGGCTGTCGAGCACGGCCCACGGCCCGGTGGCCCCGTCCAGCCCGGTCCGGCACCTGATCGAGACCACCAAGCTCGTCGTCGGTGACACCGTCGTGCTCCTCGACGACACGGCCGACGTGACCGTGCCGTTCGCCGAGGGCACGGTCGTCGGCACCAAGGAGTTCGTGAAGGGCGCGGTGGACTCGACCGTTCCGTTCGCCACGGAGCTGACCGACACCGTCGCCGCCGACCTCGCGGTGGTCGTCTCGGACCTCGACGGTCACGTCGAGGCCGCCCTGCGCGCCGGCGACCTCGGCTGAGTCCCGCCCCGCACCGCCCGCGCCGCGGGCGTGGGGTCCGCCGCCCGCTGCCCGCCGGCCTGCGGGCGGCGGACCCCATGCAGGTCCGACGGTGACGGTCCGGGCGCGGTGCCCGGGTGCGGTGTCCGGTGACGCTCCGAAGCGCGCCGTCCGCGCGGTGCCGACCTCACGACCAGTACGGTACGGTTTGTGAGGTTCTGCGGAGTTCCGCGCGAACCCCCGGCCGACCTGCGGTGGCGGGTCCGCCCGCCGCCGGCCCGGGGGCCGTGCGGAGCACCGGCCGGGCGGCGGACGACCGCCCCGCCCGTTACGGTCCGTACAACTGAGTGCCCAGACCACGCATGAGGCCGGGCGGCCCCTCACGGAGGGGCCGCCCGGCCTTACGCCGTGCTACGGGCGGTATCGGAATTCGCCCTGTCGCCGCGGCCCCGCCTCTCACCCGTATCGGCGAAAGCCGGTGAGGCTACGCGATGGTAGCCATCTGTGACCGTAATCACCGCCACTGTGATTTAGGCAGTCGCGTCCCACGGGGATAACCTGCGATGCGGACATGCCGCATCCCCGGCGCAGTGTGCCGCCCTCGTCACAGACAGCGTCCTCTTGCTGCCCGCGGCACGCCCGCGCAGACATCAACCGCGATTTCCAGGAAAAGGGACGGACGCGCGTGGACCTCTTCGAGTATCAGGCGAGGGACCTCTTCGCCAAGCACGGTGTACCGGTGCTGGCCGGTGAAGTGATCGACACGCCTGACGCGGCGCGCGAGGTGGCCGAGCGACTTGGCGGCCGTGCGGTGGTCAAGGCGCAGGTCAAGGTCGGTGGCCGGGGCAAGGCGGGCGGCGTGAAGCTGGCCTCCGACCCGGACGACGCGGTGGCGAAGGCCGGCCAGATCCTGGGCATGGACATCAAGGGCCACACGGTCCACCGGGTGATGCTGGCCCAGACCGCGGACATCCAGGAGGAGTACTACGTCTCCTTCCTGCTGGACCGCACCAACCGGACCTTCCTGGCCATGGCGTCCGTCGAGGGCGGCGTGGAGATCGAGGTCGTCGCGGAGCAGAACCCGGACGCGCTGGCGAAGATCCCGGTGGACGCCATCGACGGCGTGACGCCGGAGAAGGCCGCGGAGATCGTCGCCGCCGCGAAGTTCCCGGCGGAGATCGCCGACCAGGTCGCCGACGTGCTCCAGAAGCTGTGGACCGTCTTCGTCGCCGAGGACGCGCTGCTGGTCGAGGTCAACCCGCTGGTGAAGACCGGTGACGGGAAGATCATCGCGCTCGACGGCAAGGTCTCCCTGGACGAGAACGCCGCCTTCCGCCAGCCCGGCCACGAGGAGCTGGTGGACCGCGCCGCGGCCAACCCGCTGGAGGCTGCGGCCAAGGCCAAGGGCCTCAACTACGTCAAGCTCGACGGCGAGGTCGGCATCATCGGCAACGGCGCCGGCCTGGTCATGTCGACGCTCGACGTGGTCGCGTACGCGGGCGAGGCGCACGGCGGCGTGAAGCCCGCCAACTTCCTGGACATCGGCGGCGGCGCGTCCGCCGAGGTCATGGCGAACGGCCTGGAGATCATCCTCGGCGACCCGGACGTCAGGTCCGTCTTCGTCAACGTCTTCGGCGGCATCACCGCCTGCGACGCGGTCGCCAACGGCATCGTGCAGGCCCTGGAGCTGCTGAAGTCCAAGGGCGAGGAGGTCACCAAGCCGCTGGTCGTGCGCCTCGACGGCAACAACGCCGAACTGGGTCGCAAGATCCTCAACGATGCCGACCACCCGCTCGTGCAGCAGGTGGACACCATGGACGGCGCGGCCGAGCGTGCCGCCGAGCTGGCTGCGAAGTAAGAGGGGTCCACACACACCATGGCTATCTTCCTCACCAAGGAGAGCAAGGTCATCGTCCAGGGGATGACCGGCTCCGAGGGCCAGAAGCACACCCGCCGGATGCTCGCTTCCGGCACGAACATCGTCGGCGGCGTCAACCCGCGCAAGGCGGGCCAGACGGTCGACTTCGACGGCACCGAGGTCCCGGTCTTCGGCTCCGTGAAGGAGGCCGTCGAGGCCACCGGCGCCGACGTGACGGTCATCTTCGTCCCGGAGAAGTTCACCAAGGACGCGGTCATCGAGGCTGTCGACGCCGAGATCCCGCTCGCCGTCGTGATCACCGAGGGCATCGCGGTCCACGACACGGCCAACTTCTGGGCCTACGCGGGCAAGAAGGGCAACAAGACGCGCATCATCGGCCCGAACTGCCCGGGTCTGATCACCCCCGGCCAGTCGAACGCGGGCATCATCCCGTCCGACATCACCAAGCCGGGCCGCATCGGCCTGGTGTCGAAGTCCGGCACGCTGACCTACCAGATGATGTACGAGCTGCGCGACATCGGCTTCTCGTCCTGCGTCGGCATCGGCGGCGACCCGGTCATCGGCACCACGCACATCGACGCGCTGGCCGCCTTCGAGGCCGACCCCGACACCGACCTCATTGTCATGATCGGCGAGATCGGCGGCGACGCCGAGGAGCGGGCCGCGGACTTCATCAAGGCCAACGTCACCAAGCCGGTCGTCGGCTACGTCGCGGGCTTCACCGCGCCCGAGGGCAAGACCATGGGCCACGCCGGCGCCATCGTCTCCGGCTCCTCCGGCACCGCCCAGGCGAAGAAGGAGGCCCTGGAGGCGGCGGGCGTGAAGGTCGGCAAGACCCCGTCCGAGACCGCCCGCCTGGCCCGGGCCGCGCTCACCGCCTGACGAGCCGCGGCACGTCCGGTCGCCGCCCGGCGGCTCCGGCGTCGCGGCCGGTGGCGTCGGTGTCGCGCCTGGCGGCGTCGGTGTCGCGCCTGGCGGCTCCGGTGTCGCGCCTGGCGGCTCCGGTGTCGGCCGCACGCCCGCGGGGCGCGGGCCCGTACCCCTTTCCGGTGGTGCGGGTCCGCGCCCTTCGTGCGTTTCCGAGCACCCTTCGGGGTGCCTTTCGGGGGATATGCGAGGCTCTTGGCAGCATGTCCGTGTGACGCAGACCACGACCACCGAGCCCGCCGCAGCGCCGTCCCCGCCGCCGCCCCTGCCGCCGTGGCTGTCCGCCCGGGCCGCGGTCCGCCGGGCCGCGGCGGTCCGGCAGGCGTTCCTCGGCGGCGTCGTCGCCGCCGGGCTGGGCCTCGGCGCGCTCGCCGTCGTCGTCCTCGTGCTGTGGATCGCCTCGCCGTACCCGGACAGCGGCCTGGGCGGGGCGCTGCGCGTGGCCGCCGACCTGTGGCTGCTCGCGCACGGCGCCGACCTGGTGCGCACCGACAGCCTCTCGGGCGCCCCCGCCCCGGTCGGGGTGACGCCGCTGCTGCTCACCGCGCTGCCGTGCTGGCTGCTGCACCGGGCCGCGCGGCACGCGTTCGAGCCGCCCGAGGAGGCCGGGCCGTGGGCCGCCCAGCCCGTGGCGGACCCGTCCGATCCGTCCGGGGCCGCCGCGCGCGACCCCGCCGAGCTGGGCGCGCGCGCCGCGTTCGGCTGGGTGACCGCCGGCTACCTGCTCGTGGGCCTGGCGGTGGTGCCGTACGCGGCGGGCGGGCCGCTGCACGTCGCGCCGCTCAGCGCACTGCCCTGTCTGCCGCTGCTGACCGCCGCGGCCGTGGCGGTCGGCGTGTGGGCGGCGCTGGACCGCCCGCCCGTACCCCTGCCCGCCCGGGCGCGACAGGTCCTCGAACGGCTCCCGGCGCGCGTACGCGCCCACTGCACGCGCCCCCGGCTCGCCGCCGCTCTGCGCGCCGCCGCGAGCGCCGTCCTGATCCTGCTCGGCGGCGGCGCGCTGCTGACCGTGGTCGCGCTGGTCGGCCACGCGCCCGCCGTCGCCGCGGCGTTCCCGCAGCTCACCGGGACCTGGTCGGGACGGTTCGCGGTGCTGCTGCTGAGCGTGGCACTGCTGCCGAACGCCGCCGTCTGGGGCGCCGCCTACGGCCTCGGACCCGGCTTCACCGTCGGCGCCGGCGGCGTCATCGCGCCGGTCGGCGCCGCCGCCCACCCCGCGCTGCCGCCCTTCCCGCTGCTCGCCGCGCTGCCCACGGGCGGCGGGGACGGTCCGGTGGCCTGGTCGGCGGCGGTCGGCCTGCCGGTGACGGCCGGGCTGTCGCTCGCGTGGTTCGTCGCGGCGGCCGCCGTGCCGCGCAGGGCGGGCCGCGGACGGCCCTGGGGATGGGAGGACACCGCGCTCACCGCCGGCCTCGCGGCGTGCGGGTGCGGCGTCGGCGTGGCGGTGCTCGCCTGGGCCGCGGGCGGCCCGCTGGGCGTGGACGCGCTCGCCGGCGTCGGACCCAGCGCGTGGCGTACGGGCGTGACGGCCCTCGGCTGGACGGCGGTGGCCGGCGTGCCGGCCGCGCTGGCGCTGCGCTGGTGGCGGCTGCGGCTGCCGGTACGGACGTACGGCGGCGGACCGGCCGGGTTGTACGAGGACTTCGGGCCGGACGCCGGGCCGTCGGCGGAGGAGTACGAGCGCGCCATGTCGGGCTGGCGCCGGCTCCTGTGCCTGCGGCTGCCCGCCTACGCGCGGCGGCCGTCGTGGCGGCCCGGGACCCGGCCGCGGCGGCGGGGCTGGGACGGGCCGGAGGGCGCCCCGCTCGGCCGCTGGCACGACAGCGGCGCGCGGCGGGCCCGGTGGAGCGCGCTGCGGGAGTCCGCGCGTCTGCTCGACGAACCCGACCCCGGCGCGGAACCCGACGCCGAATCCGGAACGCAGTCCGGCGCGGAATCCGGAGCGGAAGACACGGAATCCCGAGCGGACCGGGACTCCGGGCCCGGCGCGCGGGCCGCGAGCGGCAGCGGCCGGGCCGGGGACGGCCACGGCGGTACGGGCGGCCCGTCGGGCTCGTCCAACTCGTCGGGCTAGTCGGGCTCGCCGGGCTCGCCGGGCTCGCCGGGCTCGCCGGGCTGAGGGCCGGCCTGGGCGGGCCTACGCCCTCAGCCCGGCCCGGGTCAGGCGGCCGGCCTGTTCCCGGCCGCCGCGCGTGTCAGTCCCGGGCCGTCAGCAGCGGGCGGAGCTCCTTCGGCAGCAGGTGCTCGCAGTGGTTGCGCGAGGTCTGGGTCAGGGCGTCGTCCACGCAGGTGTAGTAGTCGCGGTAGACGATCTGGAAGGCGAAGGTCGTCATCACGATCACCAGCGCCAGGCCGCCCGCGACCAGTCCGCTCACCGCCGCCGTGGCCTGCGGCTTCACGCTGCCCGGCGCGGGCAGCCGGGCCGCGGGGGCGCCGGGCGGCGGCGGAGGCGCGTTCAGCGGCGCGGCGGGCGGACCCGAGGGCGGGGCCGGGGTCGGTGCCGCGGCTCCGGCCCCCGTACGGGCGGGAGCGCCCGGCTTGGCGCGCAGCGAACTGATGCCCCAGTACACGGAGAGCGCGCCGAGCAGCAGCGCGATCTGCGGCAGGCTGAACAGCGCGAAGAAGAAGCCCCACATGCCCGACAGCAGCGCGTACCGCGCGCGCCGCTGGGCGGGGTCGGTCGGGTCCCAGCGCGGCCCCGGGGGCTGCGGCCGACCGGAGCGGTCGCCGCCCGGCCCGCCGAGGCCGCCGGGCTGCCGCCCGGGCTGCCGGCTGCTCCACTGGCTGCCCCACGGCGGGGGCGGCGGGGGCTGCTGGCGGCCGTCCTGCCCGCTGCCGCCGTCCTGCGGTCTGCCGTCGCGGCCGTCGCCGGGGCCGCCGGCGCCGTAGCCCCCGCCCGGCGGCGGCTGGTGCCGCGGCTGCCAGGGCCGGTCCGGGCTGCCCTCCGGGGGCGGCGCGAAGGGATTGTCCTCATCACCCGAGCCGCCCGAGCCGCCCGAGCCGCCAGAACCCCCGGATCCCCCCGAGCCGCCGGACCCGCCAGAGCCCCCGGAGCTGCCCGGCCCACCCGAGCCCCCGCCCCACGGACCCCGAGGCTCCCCGGGCCCGGCCGGACCCGGACCCGGACCCGCGGCGTCCCCGGCGTCAGGCGCGGGTCCCCGGGCGTCTCCCGGCCCGCCGGCCCCGTTCGCCGGACCGGGCGACGCGGGTGACGGAGACGGCGAGGACCACGAGAACAACCGCCCGCCCGTCGGCCCGGCAGACGGAAGCGCCGACGGCCCCGTCACCGGAACCGGCAGGGCCAGGGGCGTCGGTCGCGTCGTGCGGGCGTGCGTCATGGCCGCCCCCCGCCGCGGGCGGGTCCGGCGAGGGCGGGCCCGGCGATGAGGCGGATGAGGCGCGCGGCGCGGCGGCGATCCGGCATCTGGAATGTGTCTTCCCTCTGTGTGGTCGCTCCCTGGCACACCGGCTCCGCGGCGGCTGGCGGCGCCGCGGTGCCGGGCACGGGCACGGTGGTTCCCTCGTCGGTCGGTTGGCTTCGCTGCCCTGACGCTACCCCTCGTGTCCGCCCCCGTCCCCCGGGGGGCGGGCCGTGTGCCGGTATCGTTGTCTGACGGCTGGCGGCTACGTGGAGTTCCCCCGGAAGCAGAAGTTCCGCATCCGGTACGAGCGCTCGGGAGCCCCGTACGACCGTAACCGACCAGCGTAGACCGGCACCGGCACGGCCGGAGACCGGTCCGCGCCCCGGACGGCCACCGCCCCGCGGGCACGACGGGCCACAAGCCCACCCCCGCCGGCACCGCAAAGCCCGTGCAGAAGACCCCCGTCCCGCAAGCCTCACCAGCACTACGAGCCCCCAGAGCCCCTACCAGCCCTGAGAGAGAACCGCCGTGGCCTCCCCGCCGCCCCCCTCCCCGAGCCCGGGCCCCCCGGCCCCCGGCCTCCGGCCCGCCGACCGTCCGGCCCGCCTCGTCGTGCTCGTCTCCGGCTCCGGTACGAACCTCCAGGCGCTGCTCGACGCCGTCGCCGCCGAGGGCCCCGAGGGCTACGGCGCGCGCGTGGTGGCCGTCGGCGCCGACCGCGGCGGCATCGCCGGCCTGGAGCGCGCCGAGCGGGCCGGGATTCCCACCTTCGTGTGCCGGATGCGGGACCACGCCACGCGCGCCGGGTGGGACCTGGCGCTGGCCGAGGCGACCGCCGCGTACGAGCCGGACCTGGTCGTCTCGGCGGGCTTCATGAAGATCGTGGGCAAGGAGTTCCTGGCCCGCTTCGGCGGCCGGTTCGTCAACACCCATCCGGCCCTGCTGCCCAGCTTCCCCGGCACGCACGGGGTGCGCGACGCGCTCGCGTACGGTGCGAAGGTGACCGGCTGCACCGTGCACTTCGTGGACGACGGGGTGGACACCGGGCCGATCATCGCGCAGGGCGTGGTCGAGGTCCGCGACGAGGACGACGAGGCCGCGCTGCACGAGCGGATCAAGGAAGTCGAGCGACGCCTGCTTGTCGACGTCGTGGGCCGCCTCGCCCGCGACGGCTACCGCATCGAGGGACGAAAGGTACTGATCCCGTGACCGCCACCCCCGACCGTACGAGCCCGGACTCGAAGCGGCCCATCCGCCGCGCGCTCGTCAGCGTCTACGACAAGACGGGCCTGGAGGAGCTGGCCCGCGGCCTGCACGCGGCCGGCGTCCAGCTGGTGTCCACCGGCTCGACGGCCGCGCGGATCGCCGCCGCGGGCGTGCCCGTGACCCCGGTGGAGGAGCTGACCGGCTTCCCCGAGTGCCTGGACGGCCGGGTCAAGACGCTGCACCCGCGCGTGCACGCGGGCATCCTCGCCGACCTGCGCCTGGACGCGCACCGCGGGCAGCTCGCCGAACTGGGCGTGGAGCCGTTCGACCTGGTGGTGGTGAACCTCTACCCGTTCCGGGAGACCGTCGCCTCCGGGGCCTCGCCCGACGAGTGCGTGGAGCAGATCGACATCGGCGGCCCGTCGATGGTGCGCGCCGCCGCCAAGAACCACCCGTCGGTGGCGGTCGTGGTCAACCCGGCCGCGTACGGCGAGGTGCTGGCCGCCGCCGCCGAGGGCGGCTTCGACCTGGCCCGGCGCCGGCGGCTGGCGGCCGAGGCGTTCCAGCACACGGCGGCGTACGACGTGGCGGTGGCCACCTGGTTCGCCGAGCAGGAGAGCCCCGAGGAAGGCTTCCCGGACTTCCTGGGTGCCACCTACACGCGTACCAGCGTCCTGCGCTACGGCGAGAACCCGCACCAGCCCGCCGCCCTGTACGGGGACGGCAGCGGTACGGGCCTGGCGGGCGCCGAGCAGCTGCACGGCAAGGAGATGTCGTACAACAACTACGTCGACACCGAGGCCGCCCGCCGCGCCGCCTACGACCACCAGGACCCGTGCGTGGCGGTCATCAAGCACACCAACCCGTGCGGCATCGCGGTCGGCGTGGACGTGGCCGAGGCGCACCGCAAGGCGCACGCCTGCGACCCGCTGTCCGCCTTCGGCGGCGTCATCGCCGTCAACCGGCCGGTCAGCGTCGAGATGGCGCAGCAGGTCGCGGAGATCTTCACCGAGGTGATCGTCGCGCCGGACTACGAGGACGGCGCGGTGGAGGTGCTGGCCCGCAAGAAGAACATCCGCGTGCTGCGCTGCCCCGGCGCCCCCGCCGCCCCCGTCGAGCACCGCCCGCTGGACGGCGGCGCGCTGGTGCAGGTCAGGGACCGGCTCCAGGCGCCCGGCGACGACCCGGCGACGTGGACGCTGGTGACCGGCGAGGCGCTGGACGCCGAGGGCCTGGCGGAGCTGGCCTTCGCCTGGCGCGCGAGCCGCGCCGTGAAGTCCAACGCCATCCTGCTCGCCAAGGACCTCGCGACGGTCGGCGTCGGCATGGGCCAGGTCAACCGCGTGGACTCCGCGAAGCTCGCCGTGCGGCGGGCGGGCGCGGAGCGGGCGGCCGGTTCGTACGCCGCGTCCGACGCGTTCTTCCCCTTCCCCGACGGGCTTGAGGTGCTGGCCCAGGCGGGCGTGCGGGCGGTGGCGCAGCCGGGCGGGTCGGTGCGCGACGAACTGGTGGTGCAGGCGGCGAAGGCGGCCGGTGTGACGATGTACTTCACGGGCACCCGGCACTTCTTCCACTGAGGCGCGAGGCGCTTCGGGCCGGGCGGGAGTTTCGTACTGTCATACTTTCGCCCGGCCCGGGGAAGAACGATTCACCCGGAGTAGCCGACACCTAAAGGCTGTCCCGTAATCCCTGGTGGATCAGCGAGCGGCGTCAGATGCGGTCAATCGCAAGGCGGCGGAGCGTCCGAATAGTGGTTCTATTCGGACGTTTCGCCAACGCCGCGAGTGGCCGTAGCTGGCGTCGGGAGCCCGCCAGGGATTGCGGGACAGCCTTTAGGCTGGATCGAGGTGGAACCGAGGTGACAGCGAAGGAGGGCGGTCATGACCGCCGAACCCGTCGACTGGATGTACCCGGAGGAGTCGGCCATGGCCACTGAGCCCGTCGACTGGATGCATCCGCCGCCCGAGGGGTGGACGTACGAACAGGTGAAGGACCTCGATCTGCCGTTCGACTGGGAACTGGTGGACGGAGTGATCGTGGTCCGGGATATGACGGTGTACTGGCACAACAGGGTGCGGGACGAACTGTACGTCGCCTTGCGGAGTGCTCGGCACGCTCCGTGTGAGGTGACCACCGAGCAGTGCATTCTCATCGACCAGTACAACCCGGCCAGGCCCGACGTCGTCGTCTTCGACCGGACCGACCTCGACTTCTTCAGCCTGGAGTGCCTACCCGTCGCGTCGGTCCTGCTCGCCGTGGAGGTGGTGTCACACGGCTCCCGGACCGACGACCGGTTCCGCAAGCCCGGCATGTACGCCGCGGCGGGAATCCCGTATTTCTGGCGCGTCGAGCGTGGCGAGGACAATATCCCGGTCGTCCACGAGTTCCGACTGGACGAGGAGACCGGCCGGTACACCGCGGCCCCGGACGTTCCCATCCACACCGGCGTGCTGCGCACCGACGTGCCCTTCCCCGTCGAGCTGGACCTCGCGGGCATCTTCAAGGAGTAGTCCCGGCCCGTACGGTCCCGGCGCGGCGCGCCCTGACTGGAACCGCCGTCCGCCGATCCTGGAAGATAGGGGCCATGACCGCCCAGACTCTCGATGGCAAGGCCACCGCCGCCGCGATCAAAGCCGACCTCGTCACCCGCGTGCGCGCGCTGAAGGACCGGGGCATCACGCCCGGCCTCGGGACCGTGCTCGTCGGGGAGGACCCGGGCAGCAAGTGGTACGTCGCGGGCAAGCACCGCGACTGCGCGGAGGTGGGCATCGCCTCCCTTCGCGTCGACCTGCCCGAGACGGCCTCCCAGGAGGAGATCGAGGCCGCCGTCCGGCAGCTCAACGAGGACCCGGCCTGCACCGGCTTCCTGGTCCAGCTGCCGCTGCCCCCCGGCATCGACGCCAACCGCGTGCTGGAGCTGGTGGACCCGGTCAAGGACGCCGACGGCCTGCACCCGATGAACCTCGGCCGCCTGGTGCTCAACGAGCCGGGCCCGCTGCCCTGCACGCCCAACGGCGTCGTCCAGCTGCTGCGCCACCACGGCGTGGAGATCAACGGCGCGCACGTGGTGGTCATCGGCCGCGGCGTCACCATCGGCCGGTCGATCCCGCTGCTGCTCACCCGCCGCTCGGAGAACGCGACGGTCACCCAGGTGCACACCGGCACCCGCGACATCCCCGAGCTGCTGCGCCAGGCCGACATCGTCGTGGCCGCCGCCGGGGTCGCCCACCTGGTGCGGCCCGAGCACGTGAAGCCGGGCGCGGCGGTGCTCGACGTGGGCGTCAGCCGGGACGAGAACGGCAAGATCGTCGGCGACGTGCACCCCGGCGTGGCCGAGGTGGCCGGCTGGCTGGCCCCGAACCCCGGCGGCGTCGGCCCGATGACCCGCGCGCAGCTGCTGGTCAACGTGGTGGAGGCCGCCGAGCGGCAGGCCAAGGCGGCGGCCGGGGGAGCGGACAGTGACGGCTGAGTCGGGCCGCGCCGAGCAGGCCCTCGCACCGGCCGGACCGGCCTTCCGGCACAGCGGGCGGCCGGGCGGGGAACCCCGGGACGCCGGGCGGCCGGACGGCAGTCCCGGCGCGTCCGGCGAGTCCGGGCGCCGGCTCTCCCGCCGCTTCCCGGTGATCACGCGCGACACCGCGCGCCCCGAGGGCGGCGGCCGGGCCGCACCCGGCTACGCCCCCGCGCTGCTGCGGCAGTGGCCGCTGCTCGCCGTGCTCGGCGGGGTCGCGGTGGGGCTGCTGGTGGTGGCGCTCGACGCGTTCCGCGCGGGCACGGCCGTGATCGGGCTCTCCCTGCTGGCGGGCGCCGTGCTGCGCTGGGTGCTGCCGGAGGTCGGGATGCTGGCGGTGCGTTCGCGGTTCACCGACATCGCGACGTACGGGGTGCTGGGCTTCGTGATCCTGATGCTCGCGCTGATGGCCCAGCCGGACCCGTGGCTGGAGGTCCCGTTCCTGGACGACATCGTGCACTTCACCGTGCGCTGAGCGGGCCTGCCCGGCGCCGGGCCGGTTCCCCGCACGGTTGCCGCCCGCATGCCTCCGGCGAGCGACCGCACGCGCGCCCCGCGGGCGTCCGTACGGCCCCGCGGGCGTCCGTACGGCCCCGCGGTGACCGTACGGGCCGTAGGGGACCTACGCATCCTGGCGGCGGGAAAAGCGGCGGCCCGTCCCCTCCCCCGTAGCGAGGACGGGCCGCTCGCTGTCCAGCGTCGTGGACATGACGGCGTACTTCCATGGCCGAAGTTGTCCCGTGGCGGGGCCGTGACGATTCCGTCACCGTGTCCCGGGTCTGTCGCGGTCACCCCCCTCACCCTCTCTGAGCTGGCGTTTTCGCGCAGGGTCCGGCAAGAGCGCGCGGCGGTGGTCCGATAATGCGCCAATTGCCCCCCTGCGCCCGGGTGGCCGAACTGACATCCTGGGCCCAGGTGTCCATCCGCCGGTGTACGCGCCTGTGGACGCGCCGGGGTGAGGAATCGTCAGGGGTACGTACCGGGGAACAGGGGGAGAGCATGCCTCGGTGGAAGGAACTGCCGGAGGAACTCGATCCGCAGGTGCGGGAGTTCACAGGCCACTTGCGCAGACTCATCGACCGGAGCGGGATGAGCGTCGCCGCCGTCGCCGACCGCACCGGCTTCAGCAAGACGTCCTGGGAGCGGTACCTGAGCGGGCGGCTGCTGCCCCCGCAGCGTGCCGTCGAGGCGCTGGCCGACGTGACCGGTGCGGACGTCGGGCACCTGGTCACCGTGTGGGAGCTGGCCGAGCGCGCCTGGAGCCGCGCGGAGATGCGCCGCGACGTGACGGTGGAGGCGGCGCGGGTCGCACAGGCGCGGGCGGCCCTCGGCGAGTTCGGCCCGGCGCCCGGGGACGACGGCGGCAAGGGCAGAAAGGGCGGCAAGGGGGGCAGGGCGGGCCGCCGCTGGAAGGGCAGGGGCCGCAAGGACGAGGAGTGGTCCGTCACGGACCCGCTCCCGTCCGCGTACGCGACACCGGTCGCGCTGCCCGACGTGCTGCCCGACGCGCCGGCCGGTGGTCGCACCGGAGACGTGGAGCGGACCGTGCGGCTGAGTCGGCGCGCGGCCGTCGGCCAGGCGGCGGTGGCCGACCCGGCCGCCGCGGTCGGCACGGCCGGGCCCCTCGCGCCCGCCCGGCCCGCCGCCCCGGGCGGTCCGGGGAGCGCGGGGGAGGACGGCGGGGACGGGGAGCGGTACCGCTCCGCGGCGCCGGCCACCGGTCCCGTCGGGCCCGAGGGGCCCGCCGACCCGCGCGAGGAGTTCGGCCCGCGTGGGGAGTTCGGCCCGCGTGGGGAGTTCGGCCCGCGTGGGGAGTTCGGCCCGCGTGGGGAGTTCGGCCCGCGTGGGGAGTTCGGCCCGGTCGAGGAGTTCGGCCCGCTCGGCGAGTTCGGTCCGCTCGAAGAGTTGAGACCGCTCGAAGAGCTGGGGCTGCGCGCAGAGGTCGACGACCCGCCGCCGTCCGGGCGCCGGCGCGGGCGGCGCCTGCTGCTGGCGGTCGGCGGGCTGGTCGGCGTGGCCGCCGTCGCCGCCGGCGTGATCGTGTACGGGCCGGGCGGCCACGACCAGCGCGCCGGGGACCGGCCGACCGCCCCCGTCGGCAGGCAGGGCGGAGTGCAGTGCTCCGGCGCGTCCTGCGCGGGCAAGGACCCGGAGGCCATGGGCTGCGGCGGTTCGCTGGCCCGGACCACGGCGGACGCCACGCTCGGCGCGGCCTACGTGGAGGTGCGCTACAGCGAGGTGTGCGGCGCGGCGTGGGCCCGGGTCACCCAGGCGGCCCCCGGCGACCAGCTGCGGATCGTCGCGGGTGAGAACGCCGCGGCGGACCACGCCCAGCAGGAGAAGGCCGGGCCCGACGGCGGCGCGTACACCCGCATGGTCGCGGTCGAGTCGGCCACCGACTCGCAGGCGTGCGTCACGCTCGCCTCAGGCCG
This sequence comes from Streptomyces sp. B1866, assembly GCF_031932565.1. Lineage (NCBI taxonomy): Bacteria > Bacillati > Actinomycetota > Actinomycetes > Kitasatosporales > Streptomycetaceae > Streptomyces > Streptomyces sp. B1866. The sequence continues at coordinate 17,223 of NZ_JAVSCF010000025.1, read as the reverse complement.
ACGCGGCTGCACGGTCGCCACCCCGAGCGCCGCGCCTTAGGCCCCGTCGTCAAAGTCCCGTCAGCCCCGCGACGCCTGGCACTCCCCCGGCTACCGCCGGGAGGTGCCCCCGCGCACCAGACGCCGTGGGGCCCGCCTTCCGGGCGGACGACGCTACTTCGACGACAGGGCCCAGGTCGGTCGGCCACCGGCCGCCTGCCGCCGGTCGGCGGACGGGGCGCGCGGCGTCCCGCCACTTCCGGCGGTGGTCTGCGTCCCGTACGGCGGGTTGGGGCCGTGCGAGCCGCCCCACCGGGCCGGGGCCCGGCCCTGCCGGTGCTGGTGGCGGGCGCGGCACGGCCTACGCGCAGCAGCCACCGCCCACCGCCTGGCCGCGGCCGTCCCCCCGCTGGTCCCCCCGCTGGTCCCCCCGCTGGTCCCCCCGCTGGTCCCCCCGCTGGTCCCCCCGCTGGTCCGGCCGCTGGTCCGGCGGCCCGGACGGCCGGAGCGCCGGAGTCCCGCAGCACCCCCCGCCCGCCTCGGCCGACGCCGGTCCCGCGTCCGCCGAGGCCTCGTCCGCCAGGCCGGTGCCCCCGCACACCCCCGTCTCCGGCAGCACCAGCTCCACCCGGGCCGCCCCCTCCGCGTCCCCGGCGAGGGCGGCGGCGATGGACCGCACCTGCTCGTACCCCGTCATGGCCAGGAAGGTCGGCGCCCGGCCGTAGCTCTTCATCCCCACCAGATACAGATCCTTCTCAGGCTGGGAAAGTTCCCGCGCGCCGTGCGGCGGGACGGTGCCGCAGGAGTGCACGTTCGGGTCGATGAGCGGGGCCAGCGCGGCCGGGGCCGCCAGGCGCTCGTCCAGGCCGAGCCGCGCCTCGGCGAGGAACGACAGGTCGGGGCGCAGGCCGGTGAGGCCGATGACCTGGTCGACCGGGTCGGTGCGGCGGCCGTCCTCGGCGGCGAGGACCAGGCGGCCGCCGTCGGCGGGCTCGACCGCGCGGGTGCGGAAGCCGGTGACGGCGGTGGCGTGTCCGGAGTCGACGGCGGCCCGGGCGCGCAGGCCCAGCGCGCCGCGCGCGGGGAGTTGGTCGGCCGCGCCGCCGCCGTAGGTGTCCGGGCCGATGCCGCGCCGCAGCAGCCACAGCACGCGCGTGCCCGGTGCCTCGCGGGCGAGGTCGGCCAGGGCGGCCAGGGCGGTGAAGGCGGACGCGCCGCTGCCGAGCACGGCGGTGACGCGGCCCGCGTACCGGGCCCGTACGGCGGGGTCGGCCAGGTCGGGGACGCGGTAGGCGATCCGGTCGGCGGCGGCGCGCTCGCCGAGGGCGGGCAGGCCGTCGGCGCCGAGCGGGCCCGGCCCGCCCCAGGTGCCGGACGCGTCGAGCACGGCGCGCGCGGTGACACGCTCCTCGGTCCCGCCGGGCCCGGTGCGGTGCACCGTGAAGGGCTGCTCCTCGCGTCCGGCGTCGGTCACCCGGTCGCGGCCCGCGCGGGAGACGCCCGTGACGCGGGTCCCGTAGCGGACCCGGTCGCCGAGGGCGTCGGCGAGCGGCTGGAGGTACTGGTCGGCCCACTGGGCGCCGGTCGGGTACGCGCCGTCGGCGGGCCTGGTCCAGCCGGTGGCGGTGAGGAGCTTGTCGGCGGCCGGATCGACGACCTCGGCCCAGGGCGAGAACAGCCGTACGTGCCCCCACTCACGCACGGCGCTGCCCGCGCGCGGGCCCGCCTCCAGGACCAGCGGGGTCAGGCCCCGGTCCAGCAGGTGGACGGCCGCGGCCAGGCCGACGGGTCCCGCGCCGATCACCACGACGGGCAGGGCGGGCGGGTGCGTCTCGGACGGTGTCACCGGACACTCCTTGCTTCGATGTCTGTCGATGTCTTGCGGCGTTCTCCAGCATGGACACTGATTCGATAGACGTCAACATAGATGATTATCGAAATATTGGCTCGGGGTGTGCCAGGATGGGGAACATGGCGAATCAGCGGGTCCTGCCGGTGCTGGAACCGGCGGCGGTGCCGGACTTCGAGACGGGCGCCACCCGGGCCGTCCCGTGCTGCCCGCCGCTGACCGAGCGGCCGCTGACGGCCGAGGAGGCCGCGCGGACGGCCGCGATGTTCAAGGCGCTCGGCGACCCGGTGCGGCTGCGGCTGTTCTCCCTGATCGCCTCGCACGAGAACGGCGAGGCGTGCGTGTGCGACATCTCCGACGTGGGCGTCTCCCAGCCGACCGTCAGCCACCACCTCAAGCGGCTGCGCGAGGCCGGGCTGCTGACCTCCGAGCGGCGCGGCACGTGGGTGTACTACCGCGTCGAGCCGTCCGTCCTGGCCGCCATGGGGCGGCTGCTCACCTCCCCGGAACGCTGAGCGCGGGGCCTGCCGGGCGGGGTTCGCGAACCGCGCGGCGCTTGGCGCCATGCTCCGCCGCGCGCCTTCCGTGTCGTACGCCCCGCCCGTACGCCCTTCACCCCTTCCGCGCATCCACACCACCCCTCGCGCACGCGATCCGCACCGGGAAACCACAACCACGGGGGCATGCCCGGGCGGTCCGGGGGCAGGCGCACGCCGGATCCCCCCACGGGTTCGTGAAGCGGCTCCCGGGCCACCGCCCGCCAACCCCCCTCAAGCGGCGGGCGGTGGCCCGGGCCGCCGTCCCCGTGGCGCGCGGGTGCCCGCGGCGTGCGGCGCCGCGCGGTGAGCAGGTCCACAACTCGGGCGTGGCCCCGCCGGGCGGTCGGGTCGGATAGCCTGACGCCGGTATCTCGACACCAAGAGATTCAGGGACAAGAAAACACAGCGCAGGAGATCGCCATGACCCGCACTCCCGTCACCGTCACCGTCACCGGCGCCGCAGGCCAGATCGGCTACGCGCTGCTCTTCCGCGTCGCGTCCGGGCACCTTCTCGGGCCGGATGTGCCGGTCAAGCTCCGCCTGCTGGAGATCACCCCGGCGCTGAAGGCCGCCGAGGGCACCGCGATGGAGCTGGACGACTGTGCCTTCCCCCTGCTGCGGGGCATCCACATCTCCGACGACCCGAACGTGGCCTTCGACGGCACGAACGTCGCCCTGCTCGTCGGCGCCCGGCCGCGGACCAAGGGCATGGAGCGCGGCGACCTGCTGGAGGCCAACGGCGGCATCTTCAAGCCGCAGGGCCAGGCCATCAACGACCACGCGGCCGACGACGTGAAGATCCTGGTCGTGGGCAACCCGGCGAACACCAACGCGCTCATCGCGAAGGCCGCCGCCCCGGACGTACCGGCCGACCGGTTCACCGCGATGACCCGCCTGGACCACAACCGCGCGGTCTCCCAGCTCGCCCAGAAGACCGGCACGCAGGTCTCGGAGATCCGGAAGCTGACGATCTGGGGCAACCACTCCGCCACCCAGTACCCGGACATCTTCCACGCCGAGGTCGCGGGCAAGAACGCCGCCGAGGTCGTGAACGACGAGAAGTGGCTCGCCGAAACCTTCATCCCGACCGTCGCCAAGCGCGGCGCCGCCATCATCGAGGCGCGCGGCGCGTCCTCGGCCGCCTCCGCCGCCAACGCCGCCATCGACCACGTGCACACCTGGGTCAACGGCACGGCCGACGGCGACTGGACCTCGGCCGGTGTCGTCTCCGACGGCTCGTACGGCGTGCCGGAGGGGCTCATCTCGTCCTTCCCGGTCACCGCGAAGGACGGGAAGCTGGAGATCGTCCAGGGGCTGGACATCAACGACTTCTCCCGCGCGCGCATCGACGCGTCGGTGAAGGAGCTGGCGGAGGAGCGCGAGGCGGTGCGCGGGCTCGGCCTCGTCTGACCGCCCGGCCGTCTGGCCTTTCGACTGTCCGGCCGCCCGGCCCGGCGCCCGCGCGCGCCGCGCCCGGCCCGGCGCCCGCGCGTGACCTCCCGTCGGCGGCCGGTGCCGCCCGCCCTGCCCGGGGTGGGCCGCACCGGCCGCCGACGCCTGTCCGGAAGCGGATCCCTTCCAGCCGTGCTCAATCGGACCTCAATGCCCGAGGCGCATGCTGCTGGAGGCGGTTTCCTGCCGCCTGCCGGGGCGGGACGACACGGGGAAGGGGGTGGCTGCGGCGATGAGTCTGAGTCTTGTCGAGCTGGACGAGGGGTTCTCGGCCTACACGAGCAGCGAGATGGAGGCCCGGTTCATCTACCGGGAGATCTTCGAGGAACTGAGCTACGACCAGAATCCACTGCCGGACGCGCCCTTCATCGTGGACGTCGGCGCGAACATCGGCCTGTTCTCCATCTTCATGAGGCGCCGTTACCCCCGCGCCCGCGTCATCGCCTTCGAACCGGCCCCGGAGACCCTGGACGCGCTGCGGCGCAACCTGGCTCTGCACGGCGTCGAGGGCGTCACCATCTACCCGCACGGCCTGGCCGCCGAGCCCGCCGCGGCCGTGCCCTTCACCTACTACCCCGACCTGCCCGGCAACTCCACGCTCCACCCGGAGGAGAAGGCCTTTCAGAAGGTCGTCATGACCGAGCGCTTCGGCGCGGAGGAGGTCGCGCGGTACTTCACGCCCGACGAGATCACCGTTCCGGTGGAGCGGCTGTCACACGTGCTGGCCGAGCACCACGCCGACGAGCCGGTGATCGACCTGCTGAAGATCGACGTCGAGGGCGCGGAGCTGGACGTGCTCGGCGGGCTGGACGCCGCCGACTGGGCCCGGGTCCGCTCGGTGGTACTGGAGGCCGCCGACGTGGACGGCAAGCTGGCGAAAATCGAGCGGCTGCTGCGGGACCAGGGCCTGACGGTGACCAGCGGCCTGGCCCCGATGCTGGAGGAGACCAACACGTACTACGTGCTGGCCACCCGCTGACCCCTGCTCGCACCGCAGGCCCGTATGCCCGGTGCGTCGGGGTACGGGGCGGGCGCGCGGTCCGGTCCGTACGCCGCGGCTCGCGCGGCGGAGCGCGCACGGCGGCTCCCGGGGCGGTGCCACCCCGGGAGCCGCCGCTGTCTACGCGCGTCTACGGGCGGTCCGCGCGCGTCAGCCCACGTGCCCGGAGATCTCCGCTATCTGCTGGGTGACGTTGCTGTAGCGGACCTGGACGTCCGTCACGCTGCCGTCGCCCCAGCCCAGCGAGACCTTGACCCACACGCTGCCCGCGCCCGCGTCGAGGTAGACCGTGGCCACGGACTCCGGCGCGTTCTGCGCGAAGAGCACGCCGTCGGCGCCGTGCGCCGCCTCCCACGACCGCACCCCGTTCAGCGCCGCGCCGGAGAGGTACTCGGCCCGCAGGCGGTCGCGCTTCGCGTTGTCACCGGCCCGTACGGCGCCGCTGTAAGCGCGGTAGAAGTCGTCGACGCGCTCCACCGGGCCCCGCTCGTCGTTGATCGAGGCGGCATTGATCGACGCGTCGTTGATAGAGGCAGCGTCGACCGAGGCGGGTGCGGACACCCGGTGTGCCTGCTCGGCTGCCAGCGCGGGCGCGGCGGCGGCGAGGGGCAGCAGGGCGGCGGTGGCCAGGCCGACGGTCAGGGCGGCCTTGCGCGTGATACGGCTGGTGGACATGGAATTCCCCGTTCCGCTGTTGCTGAATCTTCCGGATACGCACGGCCGCGCGTCATATGCGCGCTGGCTGCGCTGAAAGGAGGAAAACCGCGGCGGTGGTCGTGCGGCTCGTGCCGCGGTCATCCGGAAACCTATCACGAGGATTCACGGGGAAATTCCGTGGAATGCTGCGATCCTGCTGTGAACGCACGGATTGGGAAATAGTTTTCGCGGGAGGCAACCTGGCTGCGGAAAAAGACGTCTTCCTGCTTCGCGGCCGGTGCCGGTCCGCGCGCGCGTGACCTGTCCGGCGTGCGGCGGCCGACCGGCTGTGCCGCGGGCTCCCGCCTCAGGCCCCCGGCCGCAGCCGATCCGCGATCTCCCGCACGCCCGCCAGCGCCTGCCGGAAGAGGCCGGGGCCGAAGGTGACGCGGGAGGCGCCCAGCTCGCCCAGCTCGCGCGGGGACGGGCCGTCCGGGCGGCACAGGGCGTTCAGCGGGGCGCCGATGCCCTCCGCCAGGCGGCGCAGCAGGGCGGACGGCGCCAGGATCGGGTAGACGCAGTCGGCGCCCGCCGCCGCGTACCGCCGTCCGCGCTCGACCGCGTCCGCCAGCAGGGCCTCCGGGTCCTCGGCCGGGCCGCGCAGGAAGGTGTCCACCCGGGCGTTGACCACCAGCGCGTCGCCCGCCTCGGCGCGTACCTCGGCCAGCCAGTCCGCCTGCCGCCGCGGGTCCTTCAGCCGACCCGCCGCCAGGTCGGTGTCCTCCAGGTTGCAGCCGACCGCTCCGGTGTCGAGCAGCCGCCCGACGAGTTCCTTCGGCGCCAGCCCGTACCCGTCCTCGACGTCCGCCGACACCGGTACGTCCACGGCGCGTACGATCCGGGCGACCGCGGCGAACATCTCGGCGGGCGGGGTGCCGCCCCCGTCCTCGTAGCCCAGGGCCGCGGAGACCCCCGCGCTCGGCGTGGCCAGGGCGGGGAACCCGGCGTCGGCGAAGGCGCGGGCGCTGGCCGCGTCCCAGGGGCCGGGCAGCACGAGCGGATCGTCCGGCGCCCGGCCTTGGTGCAGCGCCCGTAGGAGGCCCGCGCCGGGGGAGGGGCCCGCGCCGGGGGAGGGGCCCGCGCCGGGGGAGGGGCCCGCGCCGGGGGAGGGGCCCGCGCCGGGGGAGGGGCCCGCGCCGGGGGAGGGGCCCGCGCCGGGGGAGGGGCCCGCGCCGGGGGAGGGGCCCGCGCCGGGGGAGGGGCCCGCGCCGGGGGAGGGGCCCGCGCCGGGGGAGGGGCCCGCGCCGGGGGAGGGGCCCGCGCCGGGGGAGGGGCCCGCGCCGGGGGAGGGGCCCGCGCCGGGGGAGGGGCCCGCGCCGGGGGAGGGGCCCGCGCCGGGGGAGGGGCCCGCGCCGGGGGAGGGGCCCGCGCCGGGGGAGGGGCCCGCGCCGGGGGAGGGGCCCGCGCCGGGGGAGGGGCCCGCGCCGGGGGAGGGGCCCGCGCCGGGGGAGGGGCCCGCGCCGGGGGAGGGGCCCGCGCCGGGGGAGGGGCCCGCGCCGGGGGAGGGGCCCGCGCCGGGGGAGGGGCCCGCGCCGGGGGAGGGGCCCGCGCCGGGGGAGGGGCCCGCGCCGGGGGAGGGGCCCGCGCCGGGGGAGGGGCCCGCGCCGGGGGAGGGGCCCGCGCCGGGGGAGGGGCCCGCGCCGGGGGAGGGGTTCGCGGCGGGGGGCGGGGTCGCGCGGGTCACCCGAAGTGCCCGGGGGCCGTGCGGGTGGTCACGCCGAAGCGGTTCCAGGCGTTGATCGTGGTGATCAGGGCAATGAGCTGCGCCAGCTCGGCCTCCTCGAAGTGCCGCGCCGCCTCCTCGTACACCGCGTCCGGCACGAAGCCGTCGGTCAGGACGGTGACCGCCTCGGTGAGCGCCAGCGCGGCCCGCTCCTGGCCGGTGTAGTAGCCCGGTGCCTCCTCCCACGCGTTCAGCAGGTAGACGCGCTCCTCGGACTCGCCCGCCTTACGCGCGTCCTTGACGTGCATGTCGATGCAGAAGGCGCAGTGGTTGATCTGCGAGGCGCGGATCTTGACCAGTTCGACCAGGGCGGGGTCGAGGCCCTTGCGGGCGGCCGCCTCCAGGCCGCTCATGGCCTTGTAGACCTCGGGGGCGAGCTTCGCCCACCGCAGGCGGGGGCCCGTACCGTGCTGCCGGGTGCTGTCGTTCGTCGTCATGAGGCCCACGCTAACTCCCGGGTAGCCCAGGCGTATGGTCCATTTCCATGGAGAGTTCGTGGGCCACTTCCGGTTCCGGCGAGGGCGGCCCGGGCGCCGACCTGCACCTGGACCTGGACCTGCCCGAACCCGGCACCGCCGGGGTGCGGACCGCGCTGATCCGGGCGCTGCGCGACGCCGTGCGCACCGGTCGCCTCGCCCCCGGCACCCGGCTGCCGTCCTCCCGCTCGCTGGCCGCCGACCTCGGCGTGGCCCGCAACACGGTCGCCGACGCCTACGCCGAGCTGGTCGCCGAGGGCTGGCTCACGGCCCGGCAGGGTTCCGGCACCCGGGTCGCCCGGCGGGCCGTACCGCCCGTATCGCCGGTACGGCCCGTACCGCCCGGGGCCGACGGAGTGCGAACGCCGCCCCGCGCGGGCCACGAGGATCCGTACGGGCTGCTGCGGCCCGGCCAGCCCGACGTGTCCGCCTTCCCCCGCGCCGCCTGGCTCGCCGCCGCCCGCCGCGCCCTGACCGCCGCGCCGTACGACGCCTTCGGCTACGCCCCCGTCGCCGGGCGCCCGGAGCTGCGCCGGGTGCTCGCCGACTACCTGGCGCGCGCCCGCGGCGTGCGCGCCGACCCCGACCGGATCGTGGTCTGCGGGGGCTTCACCCAGTGCCTGGCCCTGCTCGGCAGGCTGCTGCGGCAGCGGGGACGGCGCGAGATCGGCGTGGAGGCGTACGGCCTGGACGCGCACCGCGACGTGCTCGCCCGCGCGGGGCTGCGGACCGTGCCGCTGACGGTCGACGCGCACGGCGCCCGCACCGGGGACCTGGCCGGGCTGCCGGGCGTACGGGCCGTGCTGCTCACCCCCGCCCACCAGTTCCCCACCGGCGTCCCCCTGCACCCCGACCGGCGCGCCGCCGTGGCCGACTGGGCGTCCCGCGCGGGCGGCCTGGTGCTGGAGGACGACTACGACGGGGAGTTCCGCTACGACCGGCGGGCGGTCGGCGCACTCCAGGGGCTCGACCCGGAGCGCGTGGTCTACCTGGGCACGGCCAGCAAGAGCCTGGCGCCCGCGCTGCGGCTGGCGTGGATGGTGCTGCCGGGCGGCCTGGTGGACGGGCTGCTGGCGGTCAAGGGCACGGGGGAGTGGCAGTCGGGCGCGCTGGACCAGCTCACGCTCGCGGAGTTCATCGAGGCGGGCGCGTACGACCGGCACCTGCGCGGCATGCGCCAGCGCTACCGGCGCCGCCGCGACCAGCTCGTCGCCGCGCTCGCCGAGCGGGCCCCGCACGTGCGGGTGACGGGCCTCGCGGCCGGGCTGCACGCGGTGCTCGACCTGCCGCCGGGGACCGAGGAGGCGACCGTGCGGGCGGCGGCGCGGCAGGGGCTCGGTGTGGAGGGGCTGTCCCGGTTCCGGTACGAGTACGGGTCTGGCCGCCCCGGCGGGTCTGGCGGGGCCGAGGGGGCCGTGGGGAACGGCTCGGGCGGCGGCGGCGGGCGGGACGCGGTCGTCGTCGCGTACGGCTCGGCGCCCGAGCACGCCTTCGCCGGAGCGCTGGAGGCACTGTGCCGGGCGCTGGCGCCGTGACCGTCGTGCCGCGCGCTGGCGCCGTGACCCGGCGGCGGCCGGAGCGCCGAACCCCGGGCGCGGTCCCGGATCCGGCGCCGTACCGGCGCCCGGACCGGCCCGCGGTGCTTTCCCGCCGCGCCCGATGTGCGGAATGCTGCTGATAGCTTCCCTTCTCATCCTGTCTGGCCGCTTTCGGTGGATGTCTTGTTAAGAGTTCACCAGCATTTTTGCCAGGCCCGGCGAGATTCGGACACAATCCAGCGTGCGCCCTACACTCGGGTGGGCGGTTCATCGTGGAATCCCGCCCCGTTCCAGCGCATTCGCCTGATACCGGGCTGTCGTCACGGTCCGTTTCCGCGCACCCCGGCAGCCGTTCGCATCGCATCTCTCCTCCAGACCGCCCCCCACCAGACGAGGAGTCCTGGCGTGACACCAGTGGACACGACGGAAAACCGGCCCGACCGGACGGAAAGGGCCGCGAAGTGAAAGACGCCGAAACGAACGCCGCCATATCCGCCGTGTCCGGAACGACGGCACCCCCGGAAACCGCCGAAACCACCGAAACCGCCGAAACCGCCGAAACGCCGGGAACGACCCTGGCCGCCGACCGCGCCGCACCCGCCCGGCTGCCCTCCCTGACCGGGCTGCGGTTCGTCGCCGCGGGCATGGTCGTCCTCTCCCACGCCCTGCTGCTCTCCGACACCACCCCGGACGGCCACCCGCACTGGGACACCTGGGTGGCCATGAACGCCGTCTCCCTCTTCTTCGTCCTCAGCGGCTACGTGCTGACCCACTCGGCCCGCGCGACGGACACCCCGGCGGCCTTCTGGCGCCGCCGCTTCGTCAAGATCTGGCCCGTCCACGCGGTGGCCTGGGTGGGCGCACTGGCCGTCATCGCCTATCTGGACGACACCCTCGCCGAGCGGACCGACCGGCTCACCGGGAACGTCCTGAGCCTGTTCCTGCTCCAGTCGTGGTCCCGCGACCACTACCAGGGCGGCAACGCGGTCGCCTGGTCCCTGGCCGTGGAGGCGTTCTTCTACCTGCTCTTCCCCGCGCTGCTGCCGCTGGTGCTGCGGCTGTCGCGGCGCGGGCTGCTGGTCCTGGCCGGGGTGGCGGCCGCGCTGACCTGGCTGATGCCGTTCGTCAGCGCGCTCACCGTCGACGCGGACACCCTCGACCGCACCACGTTCACCGGCCAGAGCTTCTGGTTCCTGTACGCGCTGCCGCTCACCAGGCTGCCGGAGTTCGTGCTCGGCATGGCCGCCGCGCGGCTGGCGGTCACCGGGACCGGGCTGCCGCGCATCGCCGTGCTGCCCCCGGCGGCCGTGGCGCTCGCCGTGCCGTTCTTCGCGGACGACTTCCTGCCCAACGCCTTCATGTACGCCAGCGCCAGCGCCGTACCGCTGGCGCTGCTGGTCACCGCGACCGCGCAGCTCGACCTGCGCGGCAAGGCGTCACTGCTGCGCACCCGGCCCGCCGTCTTCCTCGGTGAGATCTCCTTCGCCTGCTACATGTGCCACGCGACCGTCCTCACGGCGGTGCACAAGGTCGCCGTCGACCACGGCTGGAGCGGCGGCTGGGCGGTGGTCGCGGCGCTGCCGCTGGTGCTGCTGGCCTCGTGGGCGCTGTACCGGCTGGTGGAGCGGCCGTGCATGCGCCGGTTCGCGGCCCCGGCCCGGCCCGCCGCGGTGCCGGTCGGCGCGGCCTGACCCGGCCGTCGGCTCGCCGCCCCGGGGGCGGCCCGCACCGCGGGCAGCGGTACGGGCCGCCCCCGGCCCGTACGCCCGGCCGCTCCCGGAGGAGCCCGGCCCGTACGCCCGGTGCCCCGGCCCGTACGCCGCGCGGCCCCGGCCCGTACGCCCGGTGCGCGCCGCCCTCCGGCCCGTACGCCGCGCCGCTCCGGCCCGTACGCCGCGCCGCCCCGGCCCGTACGCCCCCGCCCGTACCGCCGCCCGCTCAGCCCCGCAGCACCGCCCGCAGCTGGTCCAGGGCCCAGTCCAGGTCCTCCTTGCCGACCACCAGCGGCGGCGCGATGCGGATGGTGGCCCCGTGGGTGTCCTTGACCAGCACGCCCCGCTCCAGCAGCCGCTCGGAGACCTGCCGCCCGGTGCCCAGCGCCGGGTCCACGTCCACGCCCGCCCACAGGCCGCGCCCGCGCACCGCGGTCACCGCGCCGTCGCCCACCAGCAGCCGCAGCTCGGCGTGCAGGTGCTCGCCCAGCTCCGCCGCCCGCCGCTGGTACTCGCCGGTGCGCAGCAGCTCGATGACCTTCAGGCCGACCGCGCAGGCCAGCGGGTTGCCGCCGAACGTCGAGCCGTGCTCGCCCGGCCGGAAGACGCCCAGCACCTCCCGGGAGGACACCACCGCCGACACCGGCACCACGCCGCCGCCCAGCGCCTTGCCCAGCACGTACACGTCCGGGACGACGCCCTCGTGCGCGCAGGCGAAGGTGGCGCCGGTGCGGCCGAGCCCGGACTGGATCTCGTCCGCCATGAACAGCACGTTCCGCGCCCGGGTCAGCTCCCGCACCCCGGCCAGGTAGCCCGGCGGCGGCACCAGCACGCCCGCCTCGCCCTGGATCGGCTCCAGCAGCACGGCCACCGTGTCCTCGTCCACGGCCCGCTCCAGGGCCGCCAGGTCCCCGTACGGCACGATCTCGAAGCCCGGCGTGTACGGGCCGAAGTCGGCCCGCGCCTCCGGGTCGGTGGAGAAGCTGACGATGGTGGTGGTCCGGCCGTGGAAGTTGTTGTCGGCCACGACGATCCTCGCCCGGCCGTCCGGCACCCCCTTGACCCGGTAGCCCCACTTCCGGGCGGTCTTCACGGCCGTCTCCACCGCCTCGGCGCCCGTGTTCATCGGCAGCACCGTCTCCATGCCGCACAGCTCGGCCAGCTCCGCGCAGAAGGCGCCGAACCGGTCGTGGTGGAAGGCGCGGGAGGTGAGGGTGACCCGGTCCAGCTGGTCCTTCGCCGCCGCGATCAGGCCGGGGTGGCGGTGGCCGAAGTTCAGCGCCGAGTAGCCGGCGAGCAGGTCGAGGTAGCGGCGGCCCTCGATGTCGGTCACCCACGCGCCCTCGGCGGAGGCGACCACGACCGGCAGCGGGTGGTAGTTGTGCGCGCTGTGGGCCCCGGCGGCGGCCACGGCCCCGTCCGTCGCCCGTTCGGTGTCGGTCACGGTGCTGCTCCGTTCGGTGTCACGGCTGATCAGAGCTCTTTTCTATCGTCGCGCAGGCGATATGCGAAGAGAGTTTGCGGCGCCTGCCGGTCTCGGGCCGCCTGCGGACTACAGTGAGGGGGTGCGCCGTGACTGGCGAGCGTGGAAGGGACCACGAGGGAGCGGCGCGCGGCCCTGATCCGCCGCGAGGTGCCGCCCGCCTGGGCACCGACGGGAGTACGACCGGTTCCCACCCCGATCGCCCGGAGGACTTCATGAGCCAGCCCCGCCACCCCGCCCTGTCGGCTGCCGACCCCGAGCTGGCCGCGCTCGTCGGCGCCGAGGAGCGGCTTCAGGCCGACACCCTGCGCCTGATCCCCAGCGAGAACTACGTCTCCGCCGCCGTCCTCGAAGCCGGCGGCACGGTGCTCCAGAACAAGTACAGCGAGGGCTACGCGGGCCGCCGCTACTACGAGGGCCAGCAGGTCATCGACCAGGTCGAGCGGCTGGCCGTGGGCCGCGCCAAGGCCGTGTTCGGCGCCGAGCACGCCAACGTGCAGCCCTACTCCGGCTCGCCCGCCAACCTCGCCGTCTACCTGGCCTTCGCCGAGCCGGGCGACACCGTGATGGGCATGGCGCTGCCCATGGGCGGCCACCTGACCCACGGCTGGGGCGTGTCCGCTACGGGCAAGTGGTTCCGCGGCGTGCAGTACGGGGTGCGGGCCGACACCGGCGTGACCGACCTGGACGAGGTGCGCGACCTGGCCCGCAGGGAGCGGCCCAAGGTGATCTTCTGCGGCGGTACGGCCGTGCCGCGCGTGATCGACTTCCCGGCGTTCGCGGAGATCGCCCGCGAGGTGGGCGCGGTGCTCGTCGCCGACATCGCGCATATCGCCGGGCTGGTCGCGGGCGGCGCGCACCCCTCGCCCGTCGGGCACGCCGACGTGGTGTCCACCACCACCCACAAGACGCTGCGCGGCCCGCGCGGGGCGATCCTGATGGCCCGCGAGGAGCACGCCAAGGCGGTCGACAAGGCCGTCTTCCCCGGCCTCCAGGGGGGCCCGCACAACCAGACCACCGCCGCCATCGCCGTGGCCCTGCACGAGGCCGCCCAGCCGTCGTTCCGGGAGTACGCGCACGGCGTGGTCGCCAACGCCAGGGCGCTCGCCGAGGCGCTGCTCGCGCGCGGCTTCGACCTGGTGTCCGGCGGCACCGACAACCACCTGATCCTGATGGACCTCACCGGCAAGGACGTGCCGGGCAAGGTCGCGGCCAAGGCGCTGGACCGGGCGGGCATCGTGGTGAACTACAACACGGTGCCGTTCGACCCGCGCAAGCCCTTCGACCCGTCCGGCCTCCGGATCGGCACCCCGTCGCTCACCTCGCGCGGCCTGGGCACGGCGCACATGCCGGTCGTCGCCGAGTGGATCGACCGGGGCGTGACCGCGGCCCGGGCCGGGGACGAGGAGACGCTGGCGAAGATCAGGGCGGAGGTCGCCGACCTGATGGCCGCCCACCCGGCGCCGGGGCTGCCCATGGCCTGACGCGGTCCGCGCGGCACCCGGCCCGTCCCGGCCGCCCGTACCGGGCGGTCGCCCGTGCCGTGCCCGGCCCGTACGCGACGCGCCCGCCCGTACGGGCCCGGCGCGGCCCAGGCGGTCCGGCCCGCTGTCCGGCGTACGGACCCGTAGGGATCCCGTACCGGACGGCGGCCCACGGGGCCGCCTGCCCGGGCCGGACGCCCGCGCGGGAGCCCGCGGCCGCCCGGGGCCTGCGGGAGCCGCGCGCGGGCGGCCGGTGCGCTCCGGGGCCCGGCCGCCGGCGGGGCGGGCCGCGTGCGGCAGGCCGCGCGCGACGGGACGTCCGCCACACGCCAGAAGGACAAAGCCGACCCGTCCACCTGAGAGAATGGTGTCATGCCCGCTGACCGACCTCGCGCGTTCTCCGGTATCCAGCCCACCGCAGGCTCCTTCCACCTCGGCAACTACCTCGGCGCCATCCGGCAGTACGTCGCGCTCCAAGAGACCCACGACGCCTTCTACTCGGTCGTGGACCTGCACGCGATGACGATCCCGCAGGACCCGGCGGTGCTGCGCGCCAACACCCGGCTCGCCACCGCCCAGCTCCTCGCGGCCGGTCTGGACCCCGAGCGGTGCACGCTGTTCGTGCAGAGCCACGTGCCCGAGCACGCGCAGCTCGGCTGGCTGATGAACTGCCTGACGGGCTTCGGCGAGGCGTCCCGCATGACGCAGTTCAAGGACAAGTCGGCCCGGCAGGGCGCCGAGCGCACGTCGGTGGGCCTGTTCACCTACCCGGTGCTCCAGGTGGCCGACATCCTGCTGTACCACGCGCGCCACGTGCCGGTCGGCGAGGACCAGCGCCAGCACATCGAGCTGACCCGCGACCTGGCCGAGCGGTTCAACGCGCGCTACGGCGACACCTTCACCGTGCCCGACGTGCACATCGTCAAGGAGACCGGGAAGATCTACGACCTCCAGGATCCGGCGGTGAAGATGAGCAAGTCCGCCTCCACGCCCAAGGGCATCGTGAACCTCCTGGACGAGCCCGGCGTCTCCGCCAAGAAGATCAGGAGCGCGGTGACGGACACCGAGACGGTGATCCGCTTCGACCCCGAGCGCAAGCCCGGCGTGAGCAACCTGCTGACCGTCTACGCCACCCTCACCGGCCGTACCGTCGCCGACCTGGAGGCGGCCTACGAGGGCAAGGGCTACGGCGCGCTGAAGACCGACCTCGCCCAGGTGGTCGCCGACTGGGCGGCGCCCTTCCGGGAGCGCGCCCGGGAATACCTGGACGACCCCGAGACGCTGGACGGCATCCTGGCCAAGGGCGCGGAGAAGGCGCGCACCGTCGCGGCCGAGACGCTGGCCGCCGCCTACGACCGGGTGGGCCTGCTGCCCGCGAAGCACTGAGCGCGCGAACGTCCGGGGCCCGTACGCGCCGGGCCCGGCCGGACCGGTGGGACCGGCGGGCCCGGTGGGCCGCGCCGGTCCGGCCGACCCCGCGACACCGCACACACCGCACGCACGGGGAGGAGGGAGTCACCACAGTGGGAACCGTCACGCTGGGCGTTTCGATCGCGGTCCCGGAGCCGTACGGCAGCTTCCTCCAGGCGCGGCGGGCGGCCTTCGGCGACCCGGCCGCCTGGTGCATCCCCACGCACGTCACGTTGCTGCCGCCCACCGAGGCGGACCCGGCGGCGCTGCCCGCGATCGAGCGGCACCTGGCCGAGGTCGCGGCCACGGCCCGGCCCTTCCCGATGCGGCTGCGCGGGACCGGCACGTTCCGGCCACTGTCCCCGGTGGTCTACGTGGCGGTCGTGGAGGGCGCGGAGGAGTGCGCGGACCTCCAGGAGTGGGTGCGGGCGCCGGACGGCCCGTGCGCGCGTGAACTCCAATTCCCCTACCACCCGCACGTGACGGTCGCCCACGGCATCGCCGAGGACGCCATGGACCGGGCCCAGGCGGATCTGGCGGGCTACGAGGCGGCCTGGACCGCGGGCGGTTTCGCCCTGTACGAGCAGGGTGCGGACGAGGTGTGGCGGCTGGAGCGCGAGTTTCCGTTCACGGGCGGCGTGGCCGGTCCGGGGAGTACGGGCGCCGGGAGCGGCGCGGTGGTGCCGCGCCAGGCGAACCTCTACCGGCCGCCCGCCACGTCGCGCTAGCGGTAGCGGAATTCCGGGGTCCGCTTCGGTGGCTCCCGGCGGGGCCGGTGGCCGAGAATGGGTGGCCACGAGGGTCGGGCACGAGGGCCGCCCCGCATAAAGGCCGCGAAAAGGGTAAGTCGTTGATCATGGAGTGGTTGACCCGGCTGCCGCTCATCGGCCCCGCCATGGCGCGGCTGATGCGCACCCACGCGTGGCGCTCGTACGAGACGCTGGAGCGCGTCCACTGGACCCGCCTGGCCGCCGCCATCACCTTCGTCAGCTTCGTCTCCGTCTTCCCGCTGGTCACCGTCGCGGCCGCGATCACCGCCGCGCTGCTGAGCGAGGACCGGCTGCACGACCTGGAGCGGAAGCTCGCCGACCAGGTGCCCGGCATCTCCGGCCAGCTCGACCTGAGCGGGCTGGTCGACAACGCCGCCACGGTCGGCGTCGTCGCGGGCGCACTGCTGGTCGTCACCGGCATCGGCTGGGTCGGCTCGCTGCGCGAGTGCCTGCGCGCGGTGTGGGAGCTGGAGGAGGACCCGGGCAACCCGGTGCTGCTGAAGCTGAAGGACGCCGGGGTGCTGGTCGGGCTCGGCGGCGTGGCCGTCGCCTCCTTCGGCGCCTCCGCCTTCTCCGTGACCGCCATCGGCTGGTCCGCCGACCAGCTCGGCATCTCCCACAACGGCGTGGTGAGCTGGCTGCTGCGGATCGCCGCCTACGCGGCCGCCGTCGCCGCCGACTTCCTGCTGCTGTGCTACGCGCTGACGCTGCTGCCGCGCGTGCGGCCGCCGCGCCGGTCCGTGATCGTCGCCGCGCTGATCGGCGCCGTCGGCTTCGAGCTGCTGAAACTGCTGCTCAGCGGCTACCTGAGCGGCGTGGCGACCAAGAGCATGTACGGCGCCTTCGGCGTGCCCATCGCGCTGCTGCTGTGGATCAACCTCACCGCCAAGCTGACCCTGTACTGCGCCGCGTGGACGGCCACCGGCACGCGCGGCGAGACGGCCGACGCGGCCGGAAGCGGGACCGAGGACGGCGGCGAGGCCTCCCGCCCGCTGCCGGAGACCGCCGAGGCGGACCCGCTCACCGGCCCGCCCGGCCCGCCCACGCCCGCCGCCGAGGCACCCGCGGCCGACCAGCCCGCCGCACCCGGCGACGACCAGCCCGGCGACGAC
>NZ_JAVSCF010000024.1:6238-40528 GCF_031932565.1 Streptomyces sp. B1866 | reverse complement strand
GCCGCACGGCGGCCCGGGCGGGGAGCCGCCGCGCCGGGCGGACGGGGCGTGACCGGCGCCGGCCCGGCCGTCGGCCCCGACGGCCTGCCGCGCTGCCCGTGGGGCCTGGAGGGCGAGGGCCTGGCGGACTACCGCGCGTACCACGACACGGAGTGGGGCCGCCCGGTGCACGGCGACGACGCGCTGTACGAGCGGCTGTGCCTGGAGGCGTTCCAGTCCGGCCTGTCGTGGCTGACGATCCTGCGCCGCCGCGAGGGCTTCCGCGCCGCCTTCGCGGGCTTCCGGATCAAGGAGGTCGCGCAGTTCGCCGACGCGGACGTGACGCGGCTGCTGGCCGACCCCGGCATCATCCGCAACCGTGCGAAGATCACCGCCGCGATAGCCAACGCGCGCGTGGCCGCAGAGCTGGCCGAGGGCGAGCTGGACGCGCTGATCTGGTCGTACGCGCCCGACCCGGCCGGCCGCCCGGTGCCGCGCACCGCCGCGGACGTGCCGCCGGTGACGCCGGAGTCCACGGCGCTCGCCCGCGAGCTGAAGAGGCGCGGGTTCCGCTTCGTCGGCCCCACGACGGCGTACGCGCTGATGCAGGCGTGCGGCCTGGTCGACGACCACCTCGCGGACTGCCACGTGCGCCGCGCCGCCGCCCGCCGCGCCTGACCCCGGCCGTGCCGTGGCGCGCGTCCCCGCGGCGGTCTGCCGTGGCCGTGAGGGCGGTCAGCGGCCCGTGAGGGCGCCTTTCACCGGCCTGTGAAGACCGGCCGCTCCTTGCGGACGAAGGCGTCCACCGCCGCCTGGTGGTCCGCCGAGCCGCCCGCGCGCAGTTGCAGCTCCTCCTCCTTCGCCAGCGCCTCCGCGAGGCTGTGCCCGGCCGCGTAGGCCAGGGACTCCTTGATCGCCGCGTACGCCAGCGTCGGGCCGTCGGCCAGGCGCCGGGCGACGGCCTCCGCCTCGGCGGCCAGGTCGGCGGCCGGCACGACCCGGTTGGCGATGCCCAGCTCCAGCGCCTCCCGGGCGTCCACGGTGCGCGGGAAGAGCAGCAGGTCGGCGGCGCGGCCGTGGCCGACCAGACGCGGCAGGGTCCACGAGACGCCCGAGTCGGCGCTCAGCGCCACCCCGGCGAAGGCGGTGGTGAAGGTGGCGGTGTCGGCGACGACGCGGTAGTCGGCGGCGAAGGCGAAGCCCGCCCCGGCGCCGGCCGCGGCCCCGCCCACCGCCGCGACCACCGGCCTGGGGCAGCGGACGATGGCCTGGACGATGGGGCTGTAGTGCCGGGAGACCGTGTCCATCGCGCTCGGACCGCCGCCTTCGCGGGCCTGTGCCAGGCGGGTGACGTGCTCCTTGAGGTCCTGGCCCACGCAGAACGCCCGGCCCCGCCCGGCGAGCAGGACGGCCCGTACGGCGGGGTCCTGCCCGGCCCGCAGCAGGGCGTCCAGCAGCGCCTCCTTGGTGGCGGTGTCCAGCGCGTTCATGGCCTCGGGCCGGTTCAGGGTGATCGTCGCCAGACCGTCGGCCAGGTCGTACAGCACGGTTCCGCCCATGGTCAGCCTCCTCGCGTCGCGGCTGCCGGCCGCGCGGCAGCGATCCGCGTCCAGCGTGCCGCACGGCCCGGGGCGGGCCCGGGCGCCGTCGCCGTTCGATCCCCGCTGACCTCCCCGAATTGAGTGGTTTTGGTGATGTCTGACGCAGAGGCGTTGCCTGCTGATGTTGGTCATCGGGTCGTGCCATGCGGGATAATGACCGGGAAGCAACGTGTTCGATGCCGGTGACAGCTGGGTTGTCGGCTGCGATGAGCTGGTTTCAGGAAGGGGAACGAGCATGGCGGCCATGAAGCCGCGGACGGGCGACGGCCCGCTCGAGGTGACCAAGGAAGGGCGGGGCATCGTCATGCGCGTTCCGCTCGAAGGCGGCGGTCGGCTTGTCGTCGAGCTGACACCGGACGAGGCAGACGCGCTCGGCGACGCGCTGAAGAAGGTCGTNACCGGACGAGGCAGACGCGCTCGGCGACGCGCTGAAGAAGGTCGTCGGCTAGGGCGTGTCTGGTGGATCAGGGCGGGCTCGCGACGCCCGGTACGCGCGTCTGCGGCGTTGTCGTCGTCGCACGCAGTGCCTCCCCCAGCTATCGCTGGGAGGTGCCCCCTGCGCTCTCCTCCTCCGCCTTGCATCCAGGGGGTACCTCCCAGCGATAGCTGGGGGAGCACCGGACGCCGCTCCCTGATCCACCCTGATCCACCAGACACGCCCTAGGGCATCGCCCACCCCACTCCCGTTGTGTCGCCGCGGCGGCCGGTACGCGCCGTACCGGCCGCCGCGCGGCCTTGCGGGGGGGTCCGTACCGGCCCGTACCGGGTCCGTACGGATGCGGGCGCCGGTTCCCCGGAAGCCGGCGGAGGCGTCGGATTTCAGCCGCCCGCGCCCGCCACCGCGCCCGTCACGCGCGGCGGGCGGGCCCTGAGCGTCCGCTCAGCCGCGCTTGACCGCGCACAGCAGGCCGTCGCCCACCGGCAGCAGCGACGACTGGAGCACGGGGCTCTCGCGCACGGTCCGCAGCAGCTCGCGCAGCCGGATCACCTCCAGGGGCTGCACGGCGGAGTCCACGGTCCGGCCGTCCGCGAAGACGCCCTCGAAGCAGACCAGCCCGCCGGGCCGCAGCAGGCGCAACGATTCGTCCAGGTACTCCAGGCACTCCATCCGGTCGCCGTCGCAGAAGACCATGTCGTACCCGCCGTCGGCCAGCCGCGGCAGCACCTCCAGGGCGCGGCCGGGGATGAAGCGCGCCCGGTTCGCGGCGAAGCCCGCCGTGCGGAACGCCTGCCGGGCGAACTGCTGCCGCTCCGGCCGGGGGTCCACGGTGGTCAGCACCCCGTCCGGCCGCATGCCGCGCAGCAGGTGGATTCCGGACACGCCGGTGCCGGTGCCGATCTCGGCGACGGCCTTGGCGTCCGCGGCGGCGGCGAGCAGCCGCAGCGCGGCGCCGGTGCCGGACGACACCGAGCGCAGCCCGGCCTCCCGGGCCCGCTCGCGGGCCCAGCGCAGGGCCGCGTCCTCGGCGACGAACGCATCGGCGAACGCCCAGCTCGTCTGCCGGTTGCCGGTAATGTCCCTCTCCTGTCCCCGTAGTCGACGCAACGGCGACTTTATCCGTTGAGCGCGGGAACCCGCAGATGGGACCGGGCGTTGGATAAGCGTGGGAGAACCGAGGGGTTCACCGCCAAATGCAAGTCAAAGATGCTTATCCGGAGCTAACGGGCGGTGTGGATATGGTAGGGGCTCTACTGGAGACCACCAGAGCCGACAGGGGAGGTGCGGCTGCGGCCGGGGACCGGGGAGTGCTGCGGCGCTTCCGCAAGACCTCTGGCCAGCCGAAATCCGTGACCGACACCGCTGACCGTTCCCGCTCCCACGGCCCCGAGGCCGCGGGAGGCGCGCCCGCCGAGTCCGCGACGACCGCGACCTTCGCCACCGCCGCGGACTCCCCGGCGTGGACGCCTCCCACCTGGGAGCAGATCGTCAGCACCCACAGCGCCCGGGTCTACCGGCTGGCCTACCGCCTCACCGGCAACCAGCACGACGCCGAGGACCTGACCCAGGAGGTCTTCGTCCGCGTCTTCCGCTCCCTGTCGACGTACACGCCCGGCACCTTCGAGGGCTGGCTGCACCGCATCACCACCAACCTGTTCCTGGACATGGTCCGCCGCCGCCAGCGCATCCGCTTCGACGCGCTCGGCGAGGACGCCGCTGAGCGGCTGCCCAGCCGCGAGCCCTCCCCGCAGCAGCACTTCAACGACACCCACTTCGACGCGGACGTGCAGCAGGCGCTGGACACCCTCGCGCCGGAGTTCCGCGCGGCCGTCGTGCTGTGCGACATCGAGGGCCTGTCGTACGAGGAGATCGCCGCCACCCTCGGCGTGAAGCTCGGCACCGTCCGCAGCCGCATCCACCGCGGCCGCTCCCACCTGCGCAAGGCGCTCATGCACCGGTCGCCCGCCGCGCGCGGCGAGCAGCGCACCGTCACCCCGTCCCGGGCCGCCACGCGCCCCGGGCTCAGCGGGGAGGTCGGGATCGCGTGACGCGTTCAGGCGGTCCGTCCCCCGCCGAGCAGCATCTCGGCGACTGCCTCGCGGCACTGGTCGACGGCGAGCTGGGACATGAAGCGCGCGAGCGGGTGCTCGCGCATCTGGCCACGTGCCCGCAGTGCAAGGCCGAGGCAGACGTGCAGCGCCGGCTCAAGAGCGCGTTCGCGCAGAGCCCGCCACCGCTGCCGTCCGAGAGCCTGCTGGCCCGGCTCCAGGGCATGGCCGCCATAGCCGCGGGCACGGACGGTGACGGTCACGGCGACGGTGGCGCCGCCGCGCCCGCGCGGCGCGCCCCGAATCCGGCGACCCGCCCCGGGCTCGCGCCGAGGTCCGTCCCGGAGGACGCCTTCGCCTTCCTGCCCACGGCGGGCTCCGTCACGGGCGGGCGCGAGCGGGGCTTCAGAATCCACGAGATGGAGCGGCTCGGCCCGCGCAGGCGGTTCGCCTTCGCGGCGGCCGGGGCGGTGTCCCTGGCCGCGCTCGCGCTCGGCGCGGCCCTGCCGCTGGACGCCGCCGTCGACTCCTCGGGCGACGCCGCCGACCCGGTCGCGGGCCAGGTCAGCGCCCCCGCCGGCGGCGGCCGGGACGCGGGCACCCGCGAGGGCGGACGCCGCGACGTGGGCCTGCTGGCCGCCGTCAGCACGTTCGGCACGCCGGGCCCCACGCCCTCCCCGACGGGCCCGGCGGCCACCGCCCACGTGCCCGCGCCGCTGCTGCTGCCGGTCGCCGGCGCCCTGACGCGGCCGTTGCTGTCGGCGGCGCCGTCGGAGCGGCCGCCGCGGTCCACCCGGCTGCCGGACGGGCGCACCGGTCAGGCCGTGCCGACGCCCAGCCCCTCGCCGTACCGCGGGCTGCCCGCGGCCTCGGACTGACCGCCGCCGCCCGCCGCCACCCCTGGGCCCCCCTGCGCGGCGCTCGCGGACCTGATTGAATCGGATCCGCTGTGCCGCGGGGAACATTGGGGGAAGAGATGATGGACGACGGGGACGAGGGCAGGGCCCCCGGGCCCGAGCCGACCTGGTGGAGCCGCCCGGACCACCCGGCCGGCCCGGCGGAGCGCCCGGCTCCGGCCCGTCCCGGCGCGCCCCAGGACCGCCCGGCCGACGCCCCCGCCCGCCCCGCGGACGCCGAGCCCACGGTCGCTGAACCCACGGTCGCCGAGCCCGCGGTCGCCGACGGGAGGCAGCCGGACGGCGAACCCACGGTGACCGCGGCCTCCCAGCCGGCGCCGGGCGAGCCGGGCACCGGCGCGCCGGCCGTGCCCGGAGCCGCCGAGTCCGCACCGGCCGCGCGGCCGTCCGGCCCGCCGCCCGCCGTGCGCCCGCTCCACGACCCCGAGCCGTACGGCACCCCGCCGTACGGCCGGCCCGGCCCCTGGGCCCCCGCCCCGCCCGTGCAGCCCCTGCGCTACGACCCCTGGGCCACCGCCCCGACCGGCCCGACCGCCCCGACCGCGCCCGGCGCCGCTTTCGGCGCTCTGCCCGGCGGGCGGCCCCCGGCCCCCGCCCCGCGGCGCGGGTGGCTGGTCGCCGGCGTCCTGACGGTCGCCCTGGTCGCGGGCGGGCTCGGCGGCGGCGTCGGTACGTACCTGGAGCGGCACCGCGGCGACGACCGGACCACCGTCCGGCTGCCGCAGGCCGTGGCGGGCGAGCGGCAGCGCGACCCGGGCAGCATCGCGGGTATCGCCGACCGGGCGCTGCCGGGCGTGGTGACCATCCACGTCAGCGGCGGCGGCGAGGAGGGCACCGGCACCGGCTTCGTACTCAACGGGTCCGGCCACATCCTCACCAACAACCACGTCGTGGAGGCCGCCGCGACCAGCGGCACCATATCCGTCACCTTCAACGGCGGCGACGTCGCCGAGGCCCGCATCGTCGGCCGCGACAGCGGCTACGACCTGGCGGTCATCAAGGTCGACGGCGTCTCGGGCCTGCGCCCGCTGACCCTGGGCAACTCCGACTCGGTGCGGGTCGGCGACCCGGTCGTGGCCATCGGCGCCCCGTACGACCTGGCGGGCACCGTCACCTCCGGCATCATCAGCGCCAAGGAGCGGCCC
The DNA here is from genome assembly GCF_031932565.1 of Streptomyces sp. B1866. Classification (NCBI taxonomy): domain Bacteria; kingdom Bacillati; phylum Actinomycetota; class Actinomycetes; order Kitasatosporales; family Streptomycetaceae; genus Streptomyces; species Streptomyces sp. B1866. The sequence continues at coordinate 34,399 of NZ_JAVSCF010000024.1, read as the reverse complement.
ATCACCGCGGGTGGGGAGGAGGACGGCAGCGACGTCAGCTACGTCGACGCGCTCCAGACCGACGCACCCATAAACCCGGGCAACTCCGGCGGCCCGCTGATGGACTCCGCCGCCCGTGTCATCGGCATCAACAGCGCCATCCGCGCCGCCGACAGCGGTTCCGGGCTCGGCGGCGGCCAGGGCGGCAGCATCGGCCTCGGCTTCGCCATCCCGATCAACCAGGGACGGCGGGTCGCCGAGGAGCTGATCAACACCGGCCGGGCCGCCCATCCGGTGATCGGCGTCTACCTCGACAGGGACTACTCGGGCGACGGCGCGCGGGTGCGCGACGACGACTCGGGCGACGCGGTCAACCCCGGCGGGCCGGCCGACCGGGCCGGCATCGAGGCGGGCGACGTGATCACCCAGGTCGACGGCGTCAAGGTACACAGCGACCAGGAGCTGATCGTCCGGATCCGCAGCCACCGGCCGGGCGACCGGCTCCGGCTGACGCTGCTGCGGGACGGCCGGGAGCGCACCATCGAGCTGACGCTCGGTTCGGCCGGCGGCAAGGAGTGACGGCGGGGCCCGCCGGATCGCTGAGGTCGCTGAGGGAGTGACCGCGGGCCTTCGCCCGCACGGGCGGCCGGCCGCGCCGTGCCCGGCGGCCGGGCCGCGCCCTCCCGGCGGCGGGCCGGACCGGCACCGCGCCTGTTTCCTCCCGTTTACCCCGGATTTCTCCTGTTAGTCGCCCTGAGAACCGTCCCCGTGCTCAAGGAGGGCCGGGTACCGTGGTCGGGAGGCCTGGACGGGGGCCACGGACGTTTCAAGGAGCGGCACGGTGTTCTTCGACATAGGGCCCCTGGAGCTGGTCGCGCTCATCGTCCTCGGTGTGCTCATCTTCGGCCCGGACAAGCTGCCGAAGGCCATTCAGGACGCCGCACGGTTCATCCGGAAGGTCCGTGAGTTCTCCGACAGTGCCAAGCAGGACATCCGTGCCGAGCTGGGCCCGGAGTTCAAGGACTTCGAGTTCGACGACCTGAACCCGCGGAACTTCGCGCGCAAGCACCTGCTCGACCTGGACGACGACCTGGGCCTGAAGGAGATCCGCAACGGTTTCGACCTGCGCAAGGAGCCCGCCGAGGTCCCGGACGTTCCGAACGGCCGGGAGAGTGACGCCGCCAAGGGCCCGGGACCGTCCGGCTCCACCGGCTCTGACCTGCTGCGCAAGCGGGACGAGCCGGGCGGCGAGGACCGTCCGCCGTTCGATTCCGACGCCACCTGATCCCCCGTATGCCAAGCCGGGTCCGACCCTATGGCTATCCTCCCTGTGTCCGGGTGAGGTCGCCCGAGGGGGGTGGGCCACCTGGGACGCAGGGCGATGAGGAGGCTTGACGCGCAGATGGAGACGACGAGTCGGGCAGGGGCACAGAAGGCGGACGACACGCCGAGCGCGCCACCCGGCTATCTGGAGGCCGGGTTTTCCTGGTACGGCCTCGACGAGGCGTTCACCGGCCGACGCTGGCTGACCCAGGTCGGCACCGCGGCCGACGGCACCGTCGAGCACGGCTCGACTGGACACGGCGACGAGCCGTCGCCGCGCACCGACACCGACCCCGCCCAGCAGCGGTTCACCGTCGTGGTGACCGTCGCGGACCGTCCGCTGCGGCGCAGCGCGGACGGCACCGGCGTGCTGGAGGCCACATCCGTCGGCTCGGCCGCCTGGCTGGCCGGTTCCGGCCTGCTGTCGTGCACCTGGCCGCCGAGAATGGAGCGCGCACTGCGCCAGGACTGGCTGGACCAGCAGACCGCCCTGGCCTGGGAGCTGGCCGACGACCTGAGCGGACCGGGCTGGTCGCGGCTGTCACTGCCGGTGGACGGGACGCCCACCCCCTTCCACTACCGCGAGTCGGAGTACGGCTGGGTGCTGGCCGGCTCGGCGCAGGGCGTGCACCTGGGCGCGTACGGCCGGGGGATGAGCGCGTACGGCCTCGGCTTCTCGCTGATCGAGGACTGGGCCCCGTACGTCTCCTGACCCCCGCACGGCGGGTTTCGCCTCGCCCGCGGGTGACGGTTCCACCCCGAAAGGGTGAGGCCCGCCCCGCGGGTGACGGTCCCGCACCGGAGTGCCGCACGTCGCCGCCCCGGCCAGAGGACTGTCCGGCCCGGTCCGGCCACCCCGGCCGGAGGCCCGTCCGGCCGGACCGCGCGCCGCGGCCCGCTCGACCGGCCGGCGGTCCGCCCGTCGCCGGTCGGGCGTCCAGCGGCCAGCCTGCTCCGGTCGAGCGGCCGGCGCCCGCCTGTTCCGGTCGAGCGTCAGCGGCCCGCCTGTTCCGGCCGGGCGGCCGGTCCCGCCCGGCCTGCCCGCCCCGTCCGTCCACAGCGGACGGGCAGCCCGTCTCTCCGAGCATTCCGCTCGACTGGGGCGGCCGTCGGCCGGGACGGTCGGCCGCGAGGCGGGCGGCTCCGCGGCCAGGTAGGCCGACCAGGCCGACCAGGCCGACCAGGTGCGGCTGCGACCGCTCGGGTCGGCCGTCCGCCGGCCCCGGCCCCTGCCGAGGACCGGGCCGGACCGGTCAGAACTTGTTGCGCGGCGTGATGCCCAGCGACATGCCCGCCAGGCCCCGCGCCCGGCCGCCGAGCTTGCCCGCGATGGCCCGCAGCGCGCTGCCCGCGGGCGACTCCGGGTCGCTGAGCACCACCGGCGTGCCCTCGTCGCCGCCCTCGCGCAGCCGGACGTCGATGGGGATGGCGCCCAGCACGGGCACGGTCGTGCCGGTGGTCCGGGACAGGCCGTCGGCGACGAGCTGACCGCCGCCCGTGCCGAACACGTCGACCATCTCGTCGCAGTGCGGACAGGGAAGCCCCGACATGTTCTCCACGACGCCGACGATCTTCTGGTGGGTCTGCACGGCGATCGCACCCGCCCGCTCGGCCACCTCGGCGGCGGCCTGCTGCGGCGTCGTCACCACCAGGATCTCCGCCCCCGGCACCAGCTGCGCCACGGAGATCGCGATGTCGCCCGTGCCCGGGGGCAGGTCGAGCAGCAGCACGTCCAGATCGCCCCAGTAGACGTCCGCGAGGAACTGCTGGAGGGCGCGGTGCAGCATGGGCCCGCGCCAGACCACCGGCGCGTTGCCCGGAGTGAACATGCCGATGGAGATCACCCGCACGCCGTGCGCCGACGGAGGCATGATCATGTTTTCCACCTGGGTGGGACGGCCGTCCACACCCAGCATGCGGGGCACCGAGTGGCCGTAGATGTCGGCGTCCACGACACCGACCTTCAGCCCGTCGGCCGCCATGGCGGCGGCCAGGTTGACCGTCACCGAGGACTTGCCGACGCCGCCCTTGCCGGACGCCACCGCGTAGACCCGGGTCAGCGAGCCGGGCTGGGCGAACGGGATCTCCCGCTCCGGCTGCCCGCCGCGCAGCGCCGCCGCCAGCTCCCGCCGCTGCTCGTCGCTCATCACCTCCAGCGCCACCTCGACGCCGGTCACGCCCGCGACCCCGCCGACCGCCTCCCGGACCCGCGCCGTGATCGTGTCACGCATCGGGCAGCCGGACACGGTCAGGTAGACGACCACCGCGACCGTCCCGTCCGCCGCGATGTCCACGGACTTGACCATGCCGAGCTCGGTGATCGGCCGGTGGATCTCCGGGTCGTCGACCGTCGCGAGGGCGGCCCGCACCGCGTCCTCGGTCGGCGCCGCACCCGGGGGCACTTCCCGGGCGGAATCTGGGGGAGTGTCGGTAGCCATGCGTCGATGGTACGGCGCCGCCGACCACTGCGGAAAAGAGCCCGCCGCCCCTGTGGAAAACTCCCGGCCGCCGCCTGTGGAAAACCCGCCCCGCCGAGGCCCGGCCCCGCGGACGTCCGGCCCGGCGGATCCCCGGCCCGCGGGCGCCCGCACCACGCACGCCCGGCCTCGCGGACGCCCGGGCGGCTCAGTGCCGCTCCTTCTCCTCCTCCCCCTCCGGCGGCAGGCCCGGCCGCCGCTCCGCCAGCTCCCGGACCAGGTCCTCCATCAGGTCCTGGAACTCCGAGCGGATCCAGTCCCGGGTGGCCACCTCGCCCAGACCCATCCGCAGCGCCGCGACCTCCCGTGTCAGGTACTCGGTGTCGGCGATGCTGCGCTCGTTCTGCTTGCGGTCCTGTTCGAGGTTGACCCGGTCGCGGTCGTCCTGCCGGTTCTGGGCGAGCAGGATCAGCGGGGCCGCGTACGACGCCTGGAGCGACAGCATCAGCGTCAGGAAGATGAACGGGTACGGGTCGAACCGCAGGCCGTCCGGCGCCGTCGTGTTCCACACCACCCACAACACGATGACGACCGACATCCACCAGATGAAGCGGAAGGTGCCCAGGAAGCGGGCGATCCGCTCGGACGCCTTGCCGAACGCCTCCGGGTCGATGCTCGGCAGCGCGCGGCGGCGCTCCCGGGGCCGGTCGAGCCGCCTGCCGTCACCGGCCACGGCCGCCCACCGCCCCGCCGCCGCCCGCCGGGCCGTCCCGGCCCGCGCGGGCCGCGTCCGCCGCCCCGTCCCGGCCCGCCCCCGTCGCTCCGCCGCCATCCGGCCCCCCTCCGTCCGAGCCCTCCGCGTCCGTACCGCCCGCGGCACCGCCCGTGCCGCCCGGACCGCCCGGCAGGAGCCCGCCCGGCGCCCCGTCGCGCCCGTTGAACAGGTCGCGCTCCCGCCAGTCGGGCGGCAGCAGGTGGTCCAGCACGTCGTCCACCGTCACCGCGCCCAGCAGCGAACCGCTCTCGTCCACGATCGGCGCCGCGACCATGTTGTACGTGGCCAGGTAGCCGGTCACCGCGGGCAGCGGCGTGTCCGGGTGCAGCGGCCGCAGCTCGGTGTCCGCCAGCGCGCCCACCAGCGTGAACGGCGGGTCGCGCAGCAGCCGCTGGAAGTGCACCAGGCCCAGGTACTTGCCGGTGGGCGTCTCCTCCGGCGGCCGGCACACGTACACCTGCGCGGCCAGCGCGGGCGGCAGGTCCTGGTTGCGCACGCTCGCCAGCGCGTCCGCCACCGTCGCGTCCGGCCGCAGCACGATCGGCTCGGTGGTCATCAGACCGCCCGCCGTGCTCTCCTCATAAGAGAGCAGCCGCCGCATGTCCGCCGCGTCCCGGGGCCGCATCAGCGCCAGCAGCCGCTCCTTGTGCGCCTCCGGCAGCTCGGAGAGCAGGTCGGCCGCGTCGTCCGGGTCCATGGCCTCCAGCACGTCGGCGGCCCGCTCCTCCTTCAGCTTGCCCAGGATCTCCACCTGGTCGTCGTCGGGCAGCTCGCCGAGGACGTCCGCGAGCCGGTCGTCGTCCAGCGCCGTCGCCACCTCGGTGCGGCGCTTGACCGACAGGTGGTGCAGCACGTTGGCCAGGTCGGCCGGGCGCAGCCGCTCGAAGGTGGCCAGCAGGTTCTCCGCGCCCTGCCCGTGCTCCTCCAGTGAGAAGCCGGTCACCGCCGACCACTCCACGGTCAGTGTCTCGCCGCGCCGCCGCCGCAGCGCGCCGCCCGGCCGGCCGCGCCGTACGAACACCTTGGTGATCTCCCACTCGCGGCGGGCGGGCAGCTGGGCCATGGCCACGTCCAGGACGGTGACCTCCTCGCCGGTGTCCACCATCCGCACCCGGCGGTCCAGGAGTTCGCCGAGCACCAGGGTCTCGGTGGGGCGCTGCTCGAAGCGGCGCAGGTTGATCAGGCCGGTGGTGATGACCTGGCCGGCCTCCACACTGGTCACGCGGGTCATCGGCAGGAACACCCGGCGGCGGCTGACCACCTCCACCACCAGGCCCAGCACGCGCGGCGGCCGGCCGGCGAGCCGCAGCATCGCCACCAGGTCGCGCACCCGGCCCACCTGGTCGCCGTTCGGGTCGAAGACGGCGACGTCCGAGAGGTGCGAGACGAACACCCGGGGTCCGCTAGCCGCCATGCCACGCGCCTCCTTACGGTCGCCGTCCCTCCCCACTCCTGTCCCGCGCGGCTTCAGGCTAACGCGCCTGCCTGTGCGTCGCCGTGCACCGGTACGCTGCCCTCCGCACCGCACCCGGCATCCAGGAGGCAGGCAGACGTGCGCACCCGGAACACGGCTCTCGTCGCGGCGATCTGCGGGGGACTCGCCGCCGCGCTCACCGGGTGCGGAGGCGACAGCGACCCCGACGCGGGCACCAACGGCGTGGGGAAGCTCTCGGCGGCCACGATCGAGAGCCGGGCCCGGCAGGCCGCGGCCGCGGCCGACGCGGTGCGGCTGTCCGGCCGGCTGGTGACCCGGGGCCGTACGTACCAGCTGGACATGCGGCTGAAGGCGGACGGCGGCACGGGCCAGGTCGCCACCGAGGGCGGCACCTTCCGGCTGCTGCGGGTCGGCCGGGACCTGTACCTGAAGGCGGGCGCGAGCTTCTGGGCGCGGGACAGCGGCGGGCAGGGCGGGCCGCACGCGTCCGCGGCCGGCAAGCTGGACGACAAGTACGTGAAGGTGCCCGCGGGCGACCCCGCCTACCAGCGGCTGCGCGGCTTCACGGACAAGAGCGTGCTGCTGGAGGGGATACTCGGGCTGCACGGCGAGGTCACCACCGGCGGCCGCGGCAAGGTCGACGGGGTGCGCACGATCCGGCTGCGCGCGGGCGAGGACGGAGCCGGCGGCCGGCTCGACGTGTCGCTGGAGGGCGCGCCGTACCCGCTGCGGCTCCAGCGCGCGGGCGGCGCGGGCGAGGTCCGGCTCGCCGACTGGAACGTGGACTTCCCGCTCGCCGCGCCCGGCAAGGACATCGTGGTCGACTACGGCAGGAAGCTCCCGGCCGGCACCTGAGTCCCGCTACGGGCATGCCGCGAGCGCGCCCACGCGCGTACGGGCCCGGCGGGGCGTACGGGCCCGGCCAGGCGTACGGGGCGCGGATCGGCGAGGTGGGGACGTACGGGCGTACGGGCCGGAGCGGCCGGCCTCAGCGCTTGCGTCCGCGCCGGCGCAGCAGCAGCTTGGGCAGCCCGGCGGGCATCGGCCGACGGGTGGTGGCCGGAGTGGGCAGCGGTGGTGCGGCCAGCGACCCCGTCGGCAGGTTCGCCACGGCCACGGGCGCGGGCTCCAGACGCAGCACGCGGCACTCGCGCGCCCAGCGCTCGGCGATGTGGTCGCCGTCCGGCGCGTTCAGCCGCTTGCCCTTCAGCTCCTCGACGGCCGCCGTCCACGCCTCGCCGCCGGGCGCCAGCTCGGACACGCGCGCGGACCAGGCGACGAGCCGCCCGCCCTTGTCCTTGCTGCGCACGGTGACGGTGGCGGCGCCGCCGTCCACGAGGTCGAGGCCGTGCAGCGGCTGCTCACCGGGTCCGTCGCCGACGAGGCACACGGCGCCGTCGTGCCACACGTGCCACAGCGCCCGCCCGGCTCCGGCGGCCCCGGCGGATCCGCTGTCGCCGCCGTGGACCCAGATGAGGGCCGACTTCTTGCTGGCCTCCTCGATGAGGGCCCGGTCGGTGAGCGTCTGCGTCATGCCGACAGCCTAGACGGCGGGCCCGGCCTGGCCGGGCCCACCCTTGCCGAGCCCTCGGCAGCGGCTGACGGCGGCCCGCGCGGGGCGCGCCGCCTCCGACGGGCCGCCGGGTCACCGGCTCACGGCCTGGTCACCATCTGTACCACCGCCTCCGCCCGCCGCCGTGCTCCACGGTGCGGAAGACGAAGCCCAGTGCCCATATGACGAGCACCGCTATCGCGACCCACCACAGGACCTTCAGCGCGAAACCGACCCCGAACAGAATCAGGGCGATAAGGAGAACAAGCAGCAAAGGTGCCATTGTGATCAACCTCCTGGATCGGCGCTTACCCGGCTATTAGCGCCTCATGCGGGGCTTCTTCGGACGGCCTCCGGCTCCACCGCGCGTCCCACCGCCGGAGCCGGACGCGGTGCGGAGGCGGCCAGTGCTTCGGCTTCCCCGGCCCGCCGCGCTCACCCGCGCCTAGGCTGGAAGCCGTGCGCCCCGCTCCCTTCCGCCGCGCTCCCTTCCGCCGAGCCGCCTCCGGCCCGGCCGCCGGAGCCCGTACGGGCGCGGAGCCGGCCGGCGGGGACCAGCCGCCCCCGTACGGGATCGGCCCGCAGGCCGCCGCGCCGCTGGACGTGGCGCTGCTGGCGGTCGCCGTCGCCGGGATCTCGCTGTCCGCGCCGCTGGCCGCCGCCACGGCCGCGCCCGCGCTCGCCATCGCCTTCTGGCGCAACGCGCTGGCGGTCGGCGCGCTCACCCCGTACGCCCTGCTGCGGCACCGGGCCGAGCTGCTGCACATGAGCCGCGGTGCGATCGTGACGGCTTCGGCGGCTGGCGTGTTGCTCGGTTTGCATTTCGGGCTGTGGCTGCCCAGCCTGCGCATGACCTCCGTCGCCTCCTCGACCGCGCTGGTGACCACCACGCCGATCTGGACGGCGCTGCTGCTACGGCTGCGCGGCCACCGCCCGCCCGCGCGGGCGTGGACGGGCATGCTGCTGGCCTTCCTCGGTGTCCTGCTGCTCACGGGCGTCGACCTGTCCCTGTCCTCGCGCGCGCTGGCGGGCGACGCGCTGGCTCTGGGCGGCGGGGTGGCGGCGGCCGGGTACGTGGTGCTGGGCGCCCAGGTGCGCCGTACGACCAGTACGACCGCGTACACCCTGGTCTGCTACGCCACCGCCGCCGCCGTGCTGCTCGCGGCCTGCCTCGCCTCGGGCGCGGCCCTGGCCGGCTACGGCGGCGGCACCTGGCTCAAGCTGGCCCTGCTCACCGCCACCGCCCAGTTCCTCGGCCACTCCCTCATCAACCGCGTGGTCACCGGCCTCGGCCCGGCCGCCACCTCCACCGCCCTGCTCCTGGAGACCCCGGGCGCGGCCCTGGTCGCCGCCGTCTGGCTGGGCCAGACGCCGCCCGCGGTGGCCTGGCCCGCGCTCGCGGTGATCGTGGCGGGCCTGGCGCTGGTCATCCTGGCGGACCGCCGGGCGCCGTCACCGTAGAAGGGCCGGCGGGCGGCCGGGACGCCGCTCAGCCGGGGACGGGCTAGGGGATGGTCTGCTCGGTCCAGATGCACTTGCCGGTGGGGGTGTAGCGGGTGCCCCAACGGGTGGTCATGGCGGCGACGAGCTGGAGGCCGCGGCCGCCCTCGTCCGTCACCGACGGGTGCCGGATATGCGGCGTGGTCAGGCTTCCGTCGGTGACCTCGCAGATGAGGGTGCGGCTGCGCAGGAGGCGCAGGGTCGCGGGGCCGGTGGCGTGGCGGATGACGTTGCCGACCAGTTCGCTGACGATCAGCTCGGTGGTCGTCTCCAGGTCCTCGCTGAGATGCCAGGCTTCGAGCTGTTCGCGGACGTACTTGCGGGCCTGCGCGGCGGCCACCGGGTCGTCCGGCAGGGGCCAGAGCGCGATGTCCTCGGGAGCCAGCGCGCGGGTGCGGGCGATGAGCAGGGCGGTGTCGTCGGGGGCGGGGCGGTCGGTGGGAAGCAGAGCACCCGTCACCGTGTCGCACAGGCGTTCCGGCGCCTCGTCCGGGGCCTGACCTGCGGGGTGCCCGCCGGCCCGTACGCTCTGGCCGCCGCCGTCGGCGAGCGCGGTGGTCAGGGTCCGGGTGAGGCGGTTCATGCCCTCCTCGATGTCCCTGCCGGGCACCTCCACCAGGCCGTCGGTGTAGAAGACGAGGAGGCTGCCGTCGGGCAGGCTGACCTCGTGGGTCTCGAACGGCGGGTCGGCCACGCCCAGCGGCGGGTCGGGGTCGAACGCGGGGAAGCACACCATGCCGTCCGGCAGCGCAACGGCCGGCGGCGGGTGCCCGGCATCGGTATAGGTGAGGGACTGGGTGGTGGGATCGTAGATCCCGTACAGACAGGTCGTGAACGACTCCTCGCCCAGCTCACTCACCAGGTCGTTGACCCGGGCGAGCACTTCGTCCGGCGGCAGCTCCAGGTCTGACAGGGTGCGTACGGCGGTGCGCAGGCGGCCCATGGTCGCGGCCTCCGGCATGCCGTGGCCCATCACGTCGCCGATGACCAGGGCGACCCGGTCGGCGGAAAGGGGGATCACGTCGTACCAGTCGCCGCCGATGTCCGCGCCCTGCGCGGTCGGCAGATACCGCGCGGCGGCACTCAGCGCGGGCAGCGACGGCAGCGCGCGGGGCAGCAGAGCGCGTTGCAGTTCGCGGGCGCGGGCGGTGGCCGCGTCGTACAGGCCCGCCCGTTCCCACGCCTGCGCCACCACACCGCTGAGTGCCGTGATCAGGGACCGCGCGTCCTCGCCGAAGGGATGCGGCCCGTCGTAGGCGATCACACATACCCCGATGACGCGGCCGGAGGCGATCAGCGGGAGGAACGCCGCCGCCTGTTTCCCGCCCGCCGGGATGAGGCCGGCCGCCCGCGGATGGCATGCGGTGAACTCCTCCGGCGAGCTGGAGAACTCCGGCGTACGGGCGCGCAGCGCCTCCCCCGTCACGGCGGCGGCCAGCGGCGTGCCGTGGACACGCCGCACAAACGCCTCCGGATAGCCCACCGAACCGACCACGTCCAACCGGTCGTGCTCCAGCGTCGCCATGATCAGACCGGTCGCACCGAGCGGCGGCAGCACGCTGCCCGCCACCGCGTCCACCACGTCCTGCGCCGTGACCGCCTCCGCCAGCGCCTGTGTCAGCTCCGCCATCAGCGTGGCCCGCCTCGCCGCCGCCCGCCGCTCGGTCACATCGGTGACATACGCGGTCAGGCCGCCGGGAATGGGCACCAGCCGCAGGTGATACCACACGTCATGGCCGGGGCCCGGCACCTCGAAGCCCACCTCTTCGCCCTCGTCGACGGCCCGGCGGCACTGCTCCGCCACCCCGGGTACACCCCTCAGCGCGGCCACCTCCCACAGCGGGCGGCCGATCATCTCCCGCGCCGGACCCAGCAGCCGCTCGGCCGCCGCGTTGACGAACCCGATCCGCCCCTCTCCGGTCATCGACACGAAACCGTCGTTCATGTGCAGCAGGGCGCGCCCCACCGCCTCCAGCCCCTCGTGTGACTCGGCGGTGCTCCAGACGGTGCCGACCATGCGGACCGGCTCCCCGTGCTCGCCGGTGACGACCCGGCCGCGCGTCCACAGCCAGCCGTAGGTCCCGTCCGCGCGGCGCAGCCGGAACTCCATGTCGTACGTGCTGCGGGTGCGCACCGCTCGCTCGGCCTCCGCCGTCGCCCAGGGCAGGTCCTCCGGGTGGATGAGGGCGGACCAGGACTCGACCGTCCCGTCGAACGCCTCCCGGTCGATGCCGAGCACGTCCAGACTCCGCTCGTCGATGGTGTGTGCCCCGGTGCGCAGGTCCCAGTCCCAGTGCCCTACCTCCTCCCCCGGGGGCGTCTGCGGCGGGACCGGCTGCCGCCGACCGTGCAGCAGGGTGGGGGACACCCCGCCCGGGCTGGCCGGGGCCAGCCGCAGCAGGCCGCCGGCCCACCGCGCCACCTCCGCCAGGAACCTCTGCTGCCCGTGGTCCGGCGCATGGGACTCGGGGAGCAGCACGGCCAGGGTGCCCAGCGGTCCCTCCGGTCCCGGCAGCGGCAGTGCCACCATCCCGGCACCCGCCGGCCCGCGGGGAGCATCCGCCGCATGCCCGTGCGACCGCTTGGGTACGGCGAGAGCAGGCACGTAGACGGGCCCGTTCTCCCGGGCGGCCCGGATCGGAGCCACCGAGTCCTCGTCGGACAGGTGGTCCCAGAGCCGGGTGAACGGGCGGGTCAGCCCCGTGCTCGCCATAAGGATCAGGCCACCGGTGATGTCCCGCAGGCGCATGTGGGCCATGCCGCCGAGCCCGCCCAGCCCTGCCGTCGCGTGCAGCAGGGCGTGTGACAGCACCTCGGTGTCGTTCTCGTCGGCGTCCACGGCGGCGAGCATCGCCAGCCGCTGGGCCAGCACGGGGTCCCGCCGGTCCCGTGGGCTCTCACGGCGTGCGGCACACATCGGCCCACCGCCCTCCGCAGTCCAGGACCTCGGGCACGGCCCGCCCTGGCGTCGATCTTCGCGTACCGGGCTTTGTCCCTACCATCATCGCAAAAGACGCCGGGGTGACCGCGCGGAGTGACGTGCCCCCGGGGACTCCTGGGCCCGGCGGGCGGCCCGGGGCCCGGAGCCGGGGGAGAGCCGGGCCGGAGAGCCGGGCCGGAGAGAGCCGGGCGAGGGAGGGTCAGAGCCAGCCGTTGCGCTTGAAGCCGCGGTGTATGGCCGCACAGATCAGCACGGTGACCACCAGCACCGTCGGATACCCGTACCGCCACTTCAGCTCCGGCATGTGCTCGAAGTTCATGCCGTAGATCCCCGCGATCATCGTCGGTACGGCGCAGATCGCCGCCCAGGACGTGATCTTGCGCATGTCCTCGTTCTGCGCGACGGTCGCCTGCGCGAGGTTCGCCTGGAGGATGGAGTTGAGCAGGTCGTCGAAGGAGAGCACCTGCTCGTTGACCCGGGTCAGGTGGTCGGCCACGTCGCGGAAGTACTTCTGGATGTCGGGGTCCACCAGCCGCATCGGCCGCTCGCTCAGCAACTGCATCGGGCGCAGCAGCGGCGAGACGGCCCGCTTGAACTCCAGCACCTCGCGCTTGAGCTGGTAGATCCGCCCGGCCGCGTCGCCGCTCGACCGCCGACCGCCGCCCGGGCCGCCCGCGACCGACGAGAAGACGTCGAACTCCACCTCGTCGATGTCGCCCTGCACGGCGTCGGCGACCGCTATGTAGCCGTCCACCACCTGGTCTGCTATGGCGTGCAGGACCGCCGACGGGCCCTTGACCAGCAGCTCCGGGTCGTCCTGGAGGCGGTGGCGCAGCGCGCGCAGCGAGCCCTGCCCGCCGTGCCGGACGGTGACGATGAAGTCGTGGCCCGTGAAGCACATCACCTCGCCGGTCTCCACGACCTCGCTGGTGGCGGTCAGTTCGGCGTGCTCGACGTAGTGGATCGTCTTGAAGACGGTGAAGAGGGTGTCGTCGTACCGCTCCAGCTTGGGCCGCTGGTGGGCCTGCACCGCGTCCTCCACGGCCAGCGGGTGCAGGCCGAACTCCTTGGCGATCCCGGCGAACTCACGCTCCGTCGGCTCGTGCAGCCCGATCCAGGCGAAGCCGCCCCCGGCCCGCACCCGCTCCATGGCCTGGGACGGGCTCACGTGGTCGCTGACGCGGCGGCCGTCGCGGTAGACGGCGCAGTCGACCACCGCGCTGGAGACGGAGGGGTCGCGGGTGGCGTCGTAGTCGCTGGCGGCGCGCGTACGGCGCAGAGCGGGGCGCACCGCCTCGCGCAGGTCACGGATCATCGACATGACGGGCTCCTTCACGGGCGTGCCGTCAGCGGCGGGGCCGCGGGGTGCAGCGCGGTCCGGAAGGTGGACGTACGGCGCTTCAGGTGCGATACGTCCGCAAAGCGGACAGCGCTGTCGGGGCGGTCTGCGCTGACGAGCGGTCGTGCTGACGGGCAAAAAGGTACGAAGCAGGACGAAGGTGCTCTACCGTCAGGTGCCCTGGATCGATGCGACTTCCCGGGTTTCACCGCGCTCGGGCGGGGTATGGGAGGGGCAAGCCGCTGCGAGTCAGACGGCGGGAAGACGCGTCCAGTGAGGGAAGAGGACGGGAGAGCTGCCGGTACTGCACGGTCGACTAGGATCCACCGCAGCCCCACCTCCTCCGGCCGGTCCCCCGTAAGGGACAGCGAAAACAACCCCGGGCAGAGGCCAAGGCTATCAGTCGGGGAAAGCGCGGCGGCCCGCCTTTGCCTGTTCCATACGCGATCGCGACGTGATCGTAGGCCCCGCCTATGCTCGCCGCATGTCAGACGCTCGTGACACGGTCCTCACCCTGGTGCGCGCCCGCTTGCACACCGCGCTCGGCGAGCCGGACGCGTCCGCCGCCGTCACCTTCCTCGGCGCGGAGCGCGTCGAGGTGCTGCGCTTCCGGGAGGGCGACCTGCTGCGGTACGCCACCGTGGGCATGTCCGGCCGACCCATGACCGACCCCGGCGACATCGCCGCCGACCCCGTGCGCGGCCCGCGCGCCGAGTTGATCCTGTCCGTACGTATGGGCGGGGCACGGACGGAAGGGGCACGGACCGGAGGGGCACACGCGGCAGGGGCGCGGGCCAGGGCGGTCGACCCCGGCGTGCTGGACAAGGTGCTCCGCCCGCTCGCCGTCCTCGCCGCATCCCCGCAGGTCGAGGGCGTGGTCGTCGCGCCCGGCGCCTCGCTGGACGTCGGCGAGCCGCTGTGGCCCGGCGCGTCCTTCACCTCCGTCCTGGTCGCCGAGGGCGGCGGCCTGGTGGAGGACCTGGAGCTGGACGCGCCCATGGACCCGGTCCGCTTCCTGCCGCTGCTGCCCATGACGCCGAACGAGGCCGCGTGGAAGCGCGTACATGGCGCGGAGGCCCTGCGCGAGCGGTGGCTCACGCACGGCACGGACCTGCGGGACCCGCTGCGCGGCGGCGTGCCGCTCGGCGACGGGGCCGGGCCGCCCGGCGACGGCGACGGACCCGCCTGACATCCGGACGGGTGATCGTCCTTGACGCGGCGACGGCCGGGGAGGACCGTGGGGCCCTATGAGGGGCGAACCCAGTTGCCCGAAGTGCGGTGGCCGGGTGCGCGCACCCGGCCTCTTCGCCGACTCCTGGCAGTGCGCAGCGCACGGCACCGTGCACCCCCTCCAGCCGGTCCTGCCGCCGAGCGTCGAAGCGCTCGCGGTCGTGGTGAGCCGGGCCCGGGTGCCGGTGTGGATGCCGTGGCCGCTGCCCGTCGGCTGGCTGTTCACGGGCGTGGCGTACGCGGGCGACGACCGCAGCGGCGGCCGCGCCACCGCCGTCGCCTGCTCGGGCCCCGGCCCGCTCGGCGGACCGGGTGAGCTGCTGTTCGTGGCGGAGGAGCTGGGCGTGGGTCTCGGCGCCCGGTACGCCGGCATCCCCGGCCCCGACCCCGGCCCCGGCATGTGCGTGGACCGGTCCCCGCACGTGAAGGTGCTGGCGGCCGGACGGCCGACCCCGCTGTGGCTGGTGGAGGGCGTGCCGGAGGACCGCGCGGTGTTCGCGGGGGAGGCGCGCGGGCTGTGGCTGTGGGCCATCGCCTGGCCCGAGCGCACGGGCCTGCTGATGTACGACGAGCTGGTGCTCACCGACCTGCGGGACGCGGGCGCCGAGGTGGACCTGCTGCCGTGCGGCGCGCTGTCGCCGCGCATCCTGGGCTGACGGCGGCGCGCATCCTGGGCTGACGGCGGTCGGGCCGCCCGCGTCCTGGCCTGAACGGCGGTCGGCCGCCCGCGACCCGGCCTGACGTCGGTCGGCCGCTCCGGTGGTCGGCCCGGCCCGTATCCTGCAAGCGTCCCACCCTGCCAGCCTGTCAGGAGCCCGCGCTTGCGCATCGACCTGCACACCCACTCCACGGCCTCGGACGGTACGGACACCCCCGCCGAGCTGGTGCGCGGCGCGGTCGCGGCCGGGCTCGACGTCGTCGCGCTCACCGACCACGACACCGTGGGCGGCCACGCCGAGGCGATACGGGCCCTCCCGGACGGCCTGACCCTGGTCACCGGCGCCGAGCTGTCGTGCCGCCTGGACGGCGTCAGCCTGCACATGCTCGCGTACCTCTTCGACCCCGACGAGCCGGAGCTGGCCCGCGAGCGCGAACTGGTCCGCGACGACCGCGTGCCGCGCGCCCAGGCGATGGTCGACCGGCTCCGCGAGCTGGGCGTGCCGGTGACCTGGGAACGGGTCGCGGCCATCGCCGGAGACGGCGCCGTCGGGAGGCCGCACGTGGCCCAGGCCATGGTCGAGGCGGGCGTGATCCGCGGCGTCTCGGACGCCTTCACCCCCGAGTGGCTGGCGAACGACGGCCGGGCCTACGTGGAGAAGCACGAGCTGGACCCCTTCACCGCGATCCGCCTGGTCAAGGCCGCGGGAGGGGTGACCGTCTTCGCGCACCCGCTGGCCGTCAAGCGCGGCCGGTGCGTCCCGGAGAGCGCCATCGCCGAGCTGGCGGCGGCGGGCCTGGACGGCATCGAGGCCGACCACATGGACCACGACGAACCCACCCGCGCCCACCTGCACGGCCTCGCCGCCGACCTCGGCCTGCTGGCCACCGGCTCCAGCGACTACCACGGCACCCGCAAGACCTGCCGCCTCGGCGAGCACACCACCGCCCCGGCCGTCTACGAGCAGATCGTCCACCGCGCGACGGGCGCGGCACCGGTCACCCGGCGGTCCGGCGGCTGACGGCGGACCGAGCGGCACACCAGGCGCCGCGCGGGCCTGTACGGGCTCGGCGGGCTTGACCTTCGAGCCGGGTCGAAGGTTTACGGTCGCGGTATGAGCACGATGCGCATCTCCCAGCTCGCCGAGCGCACGGGTGTCGCGGCGAGCACCCTGCGGTTCTACGAGTCCCGCGGCCTGCTGCCCGCCGACCGCACCCCGGCCGGCTACCGCCGCTACGGCGAGGACGCCGTCGAACGGCTGGCGTTCATCGGCGCGGCCAAGAACCTGGGCCTGCCGCTGGAGGAGGTCGCCGGGCTGCTGTCGGTGTGGGAGTCGGGAGCCTGCCGGGACGTGAAGGCCGACCTGCGGCCCCGGCTCGCCGCCCGCCTGGCGGCGGCCGAGGAACGGGCGGCGGAGCTGGCGGCGTTCACCGCCACCCTGCGCGCCGCGCTGGAGCACCTGGACGCGCTGCCGGACCGGCCGGGCCGGTGCGACCCGCAGTGCGGTTTCCTCACCCCGGCCCGGCCGTCGCCCGCGCGGGCCACCGCGGGTCCGGGTGGCGGTCCGGCCGCCGATTCGGGTGGCGGTCCGGTGGACGTGGCCCTGGCGCCGAGCCGCCGCGCGGCCGAGGCCCAGGAGCAGCGGGCGGAGCAGGCGGCGCCAGGCGAACCGGCGGCGGCCGGGGAGCCGACGGCGGAACGGTGGCGTACGGCCCCGGTGGCGTGCTCGCTGACTGGGGACAGCGTGCCCGAACGCGTCACGGACTGGCACCGGGCACTGGACGGCGCCCGCCGCCAGGACATCCCCGAGGGCATACGGCTGACGCTCCCGGCGGCGCGCACCGCGGCGGTCGCCGAACTGGCGGCGGCCGAGCAGGGATGCTGCCCGTTCTTCGACTTCCGCCTCCACCTGGACGGCCCCGACCTGCACCTGGAGGTCCGTGCCCCGGCCGAGGGCGCCGCCCTGCTGGCCGAACTCTTCGCCGAACCCGCCGAATCCGCCTGACCGCGCCCCGCCCACCCCCGCACCCCCCGTCCGAAGGACCCGCCCGCCGTGCTCGTCGTCCGCTCCGTCGCCCTGTTCGCCCTCGCCGCCCTGTTCGAGATCGGGGGCGCCTGGCTGGTCTGGCAGGGCATCCGCGAACACAAGGGCTGGATCTGGATCGGCGCGGGCGTCGTCGCCCTGGGCCTGTACGGCGCGGTCGCCACCTTCCAGACGGACGACGACTTCGGCCGCATCCTGGCCGCGTACGGCGGGATCTTCGTGGCCGGGGCGATCGTCTGGGGCATGGCCGCCGACGGCTACCGGCCCGACCGCTACGACGTCGTCGGCGCGCTGGTCTGCCTGGCCGGCATGGCCGTGATCATGTACGCCCCGCGCGGCCGTTGAGCATCCCGGCTCTTCCGCGCGTCCACACGCAACGCGAGAGGCGCCCTACGCGACGGTCCCGGTCTCCTGAATCCCCTCTACCCGGTCGAGCACGGCATGGGCCAGGTCTCGGAACTCCTTGTAGCAGGTGCGCACGTACTGCTGGGTGCTGCCCAGCGCCCCGTCCGCCGGCTTGAGGTCGAACATGGGCTTGCGCGCGTCGTGGGCCAGCGGCATCAGACTCCGGTAGTTCCGCAGAGTGGCAATCCGGTACGCCTGGTCGTCCCGCGACGGCGGCTGCTGGTCGAGCACAGCGGTGCTGAACACCCGCGGGACGCGTTCGAGCCACCGCTCGTACGCCTTCACCGGCCGGTCCAGGCGCATCTCCGGCTGCATGACGACGTATCCGAGTGGTGTCATGTTGGCACGGGGGGCGGGGAAGCCGTCAGGCATCCTGGGCAACACCAGATCCCGCCAGTTGCCGCGCCACGTACGAAGCGTCGGACCAAGGTTGCTCATGCCCCGCAAGGAGAACAGGTCAGCGGCCAGTGGCATCAGTACGGCGTCCGCTGCGATCAAAGCGGCGCGGTTGATGGCACCCAGGTTCGGCCCGACATCGATGAGCACGACGTCGGCCTCAACGTGAGAGGCTACTCGTCTGACAATCCGGTAGAAAGCGGTGGTGGTCCGGATGGCGGCCATGTCACCCGCGAAGGTCTTCGGCCACTCGCCCGACAGCTTGTCCTCGAATCGGGTGAGGTCCAGGCTGCCCGCCAGCAGCCACAGATCAGGCATGAGAGGCGTCGGCTTCACTTCGCCGATGTCTCCGACACCCTCAAGGATGGGACGAACCGCGTCTGCGATCGTCTGGCCGGGGCGCACCCGGCCGGTACCGAACAGGTACTGCTGGGCCATGCCCTGCTCGGTCAGCTCGAAGGAACTGCCCCACAGCTCCTCGATCTCCGTCTGCTCCAGGCACATCGACGTCAGATTGGCCTGCGGGTCGAGGTCGACTGCGAGGACACGCAGGCCCAGTCGGTGGAACATGTGCGCCAGGTGATAGGCGAGCGTGGTCTTGCCGACGCCACCCTTGTTGTTGAACAGGGCGATGGAGGTCATGTCGCCGCCCTCCGCAGCGTGACGGCCCACGACGACTCGTCCACCTGGAACTCGGCGGGAGGATTCCCGTTCCGCTCCAGGGCCGCCCTGATACGCCCGATACCCCGGCCGAACCGGTTGACGTATCCCAGGCCCTTCATGGCGGCGGCCAGCGAGGGGTTGCGGTAGTCGGTCACCCGGTGGAAGTTGTCGGTACGGACCTGCCCGTACGGGCCGCCGGGGTTGGTCACCTCGATCCGGTCCTCGAACCAGGCGATGCGCACCGGGGCATAAGAGGTCTCGTAGTTCCGGTGCATCAGCGCGTTCATGGTGACCTCGCGCAGTGCTTCGAACGGGTAGTCCGGGCGCGGCGTCTCGCGGAAGCCGTCCCCTACGAGGCGGGTATGCAGATGGCCGCGC
Source organism: Streptomyces sp. B1866 (assembly GCF_031932565.1). Taxonomy (NCBI): domain Bacteria; kingdom Bacillati; phylum Actinomycetota; class Actinomycetes; order Kitasatosporales; family Streptomycetaceae; genus Streptomyces; species Streptomyces sp. B1866. Next base: position 15,364 of record NZ_JAVSCF010000024.1, on the reverse strand, counting down.
AGCACGGTCTCCAGTCGGGCGGCGGTGTCGACCAGGTTGTGCCGCAGCTCCTGATCGTCGGAGACCGGGGCGTCCAGTCCCGTGCCCTGGAACCGGACGAACTGGACGTACGCGCCGGGGATGCGGCTGCTCGGGTCGAATCCGACCGTCAGTAGCCCGAGCGCGGTGGGAATCTCCTCGGGACTCGTCAGGTGAAGGGACGCGAGCTGCTGGAAGAGCGGTCGACCGTTCTCCTCGATCACGTCCACGTCGACCATCGCGGGCAGATAGCCGCGGCGGAAGAGGTCGAGGTCCAGGTCGTCCAGCGCGGCGCCGGGCACGGTCCGGCTGTCGAACGGCCCATCGTTGGCCCGCCGCCGCTCGGCCAGCACCCGCTCGTCATCCCGGGTGGCGCGCCGGGTGGTGGGCCCCGGCCGCACCCAGACCACGCCCTCGAACCGGACGGGCGGCGTCGCGGACGCTTCGACGTGGATGTGCACCACCGGCCTGCCCCGGTAGACGGCCCGCTGGACGGTGAGGGACGGGCGGTCCAGGATCCGGCCGTCGTCCCGCAGATCGGTGAGCGCGAGGAGCGCCCTGTCGCTGGTGTCCACCTCTCCGACCGGGTAGCCGTCGTCTCCCACGCCGATGAGGATGTCACCGCCGCCACGGTTGGCGAGGTCGTTCGCCATCGCGCAGACGGCGTTGCCGACCGCGTCGCCGCGCCTGCCCTCCCGCTTGGCGGTCCGCTTGAACTCCAGGGAGGGGGTCTCCCGGGTGCCGAGGACGTCCGCCAGGTCTTGGTCGCTCACGCGGGCCATTCTCGCCTATGGCCTGGCCCCGCCTCGGCCGGTCACCTGGCGCGCCGTCGCCTCTTGGGAAGGAGGCGGCAGCGAGACCAGACGCTACGGAGTCGGCTCATGGCGTGGCGGGAGCGGTGAAGTAGTGGCCCTCTTCGAGGTCCGCGATGAGGCCGGGGTGGATGGGCTGCCAGTCCAGCAGCTTCTCGGTCAGCGTGCTGGACAGCGGGTTGTCGAGCTGGACGAAGGCGCCGAGGAAGCCGAAGTGGGCGTCGGCCTCCTCCGGCGGGATGCCGGTCACCGGCAGGTCCAGGTGGCGGCCGATGACCTCGGCGATCTCCCGGAAGGGCACTCCGTGGTCACCGGCGGCGTGCAGCCGCGACCCCGCCGGAGCCGCCTCCAGGGCCAGCCGGTACAGGCGGGCCGCGTCCAGCGTGTGGACGGCGGGCCAGCGGTTGGAGCCGTCGCCCACGTAGGCCGCGACGCCCCTGGCGCGGGCGGTGGCGATCAGGGTCGGGACGAAGCCGGTCGTGTCCAGCGAGCTGTGCACGCTCGGGGGCAGCCGGAGGACGGACGACCGGACGCCGCGCTCCGCGAGGGCGATCGTCGCGTTTTCCGCAGGGACGCGGATTCCCGAGTCGGGCACGTCGGTCTCGGTGCCGGTGCGGCCCAGCCCTGCCAAGGCGAGCATCAGCGTGCCCGAGGTGGTCACCAGCGGCTTGCCGGTGCCCGCGAGCGCGTCTCCGAACGCCTCGATGACGCGCAGGTCGGCCTCTGCCGCGCCGACGTGGTCCCCGGCCCACATGGTGTCGTGCTTGAAGGCCAGGTGGATGACTCCGTCCGCTGACGCGGCGGCTTTGCCGAGGTCTTCGGGGTCGTCGAGGTCGCCTCGGTGCACGTCGACGCCGGAGGCCGCCAGCGCGGCGGCGGACGCGTCCGAGCGGGCCAGCGCGACGATCTGGTGTCCCGCCGCCAGGAGCTCGGGGACGACGGCGGAGCCGATGTGACCGGACGCGCCGGTGACGAAGATGCGCATGGGGGGTCCTTTGGTCGGGCCTGCTCGCCCTGCGGGGTGCGCGGTGGCGAGTGATGTCAGTTGGTGTCATCACGGTAGTACCCCATGACAGTGGCTGTCATCGCATTTTCCGGTGTGATGACGGTCACTGTCATCATGAGTACGATCGAGGCATGAGCCGATGGGAGCCCAACGCGCGCGGCCGCCTGGAGCAGGCGGCGCTGGAGCTGTTCGAGAGGAAAGGTTTCGACAGCACCACCGTCGCGGAGATCGCCCAGCACGCGGGGCTCACCGAGCGCACGTTCTTCCGGCACTTCGCCGACAAGCGCGAGGTGCTGTTCTCGGCGGCGGGCACGCTCCGCGACTCGCTCGCGAGCACGGTCGACGGCGCGCCCGCCGCGCTGTCTCCGATGGAGGCGGTCGCCGCCGGTCTGGTGGGGATCGCCGCCATGTTCGAGGAGCGCCGTGACATGTCCAGGCGGCGCCAGGCCGTCATCGACGCGAACGCCGAGCTTCAGGAGCGCGAGCTGATCAAGCTGGCCGCGCTGGCCTCGGCCCTCGCCGACGCGCTGCACGGGCGCGGCCTGGCGGCCCCGACCGCGAGGCTGGCGGCCGAGGCCGGGATCGCCGCGTTCCGGGTCGCGTTCGAGCGCTGGATCGGGGACGACGCCGGTGAGCGGGCCCTGGCGGACCACATACGGGAGTCCGTGGACGAGTTGCGCACCCTCGCGGGTGGGCGGGCCGCCACCGGCTGACCTTCCAGGGGCGCGCCGGGCCCCGCCCGGTCGTCCGGAAACGCGCGAGCGCCCGGCCTGTACGTACGGAGACGTACGGGCCGGGCGCTCGCGTCGTGCGGGTCTGGCGGCGGCCTTACGGCCGGGTGAACCCGTCCTCGGTGACGCCGCGCAGGAACGCGCCGAAGGCCGCCGGGGTGAGGACCAGGGCCGGGCGGGCCGGGACCTTGGAGTCGCGGACGGCCACGACGCCGGGCACGTTGCGGGCCACCTCGACGCATTCGCCGTTCTCGTAGCTGTACCGGCTCCTGTGCCAGACCGCGCGGGACAGATCAGGGGTGCTCATCCGGCCTCTCCTCGTTCCTCGGGGGTTCGGTCAGCGGTCGAACCGCCCGGCCCGTACGCCGCTGACGAACGCGGCCCATTCGGGGCCGCAGACCGTCATGACGGGACCGGAAGGGTTCTTGGAGTCGCGAAGGTCCAGTGCACCATCGGCACGGTGCCGTGCTTCCAGGCAGTTGCCGTTCTGCGCGCTATAGCTGCTCTTGAACCATTCGGACTGGTTTTGCTGCATTTCTGGGTATCTCTCCGTTTATCCCGGTAGATCCCGCGCGACATCCTTTATGAAGGCCCGACTCTCCAACTCCCCGAGCGCTGCAGCGCGCAGATGGTTGAAGACGTCGGCGTAGTAGCCGGTGTCGTGGGGGCTTTCCAGGTAAGTATGACTCAGGTGGCTCTCCAGGAGCACGACCTGCATGTCGGACGGCTCGGGAAAGCTGTAGATCTGGAAGGGGATCGGCCCGCCTCGGTACGCGCCTACCGAAAAGGGTAGGACCTGAAGCGTCACGTTCGGAAGGGCTGCCAGCTCGATCAGGTGGTGCAACTGCCCGCGCAGCACCTCGGGTCCGCCGTACTGCTGCCGTAGCGCCGCCTCGCCGAGGATCATCCACACGGTGATCGGGTTCTCGGACCGGGTGATGGCCTTCTGCCGCTCCATGCGAACCGCGAGCCTGGCCTGTTCGCTGTCGTTGAGGGGTACCGGAGAGCCGCCGCGGATGACCGCCTCGGCGTACTTCAGCGTCTGGAACAGGCCCGCCACCACTCCCGGCTCGAATCCCCGGCAGTACGAGGTGTCCTCCTCCAACCCGATCAGGTCCAAGAAGTCGCGCGGCAGGCGGTCCTCCAGCACGCGCCACCACCGCTGCTCCCGGCTCTCGCGGGCCAGCATCAGCCAGCCCTCGCGCGCCTTCGGGTCCGTGACCCCGTACAGGTCGAGCAGTGCCTTGAGGTCGATCTGACGGATGCCGCTCTGGGCGGACTCGATGCGACTGATCTTCGACGGGTTGCAGCTCAGCACTTCTGCCGCGTGTTCGAGGAAGAGTTCCTTCTCTTCCCGTAGGCGCCGCAGGTTGGTGCCGATCACCCGTCGACGAACGGTCGGCTTCGGCTCGTAGGTCATAGGCCCTCCGTGGTCTGCGAACAGGGAATCGAACAGATTGCCTACATTCGCTCATGCGAGCGAATCAAGTTGTGTCACTTGCAAGTTGGGCTGTGTAGGAGTCATGCTAGCGGAAGCTCGGCGCCCCGCCTACCGGTTGGGCGACAGCACGTCAGTTCGCCTATGCGCTCGGTGAGTTGACGATTCCTGACCTTCCGTCAGCCCAGGAGATGCCGCACGCCGCGAGCCGTCCGTGCCGTTCTGTGAGGAGACCCATGACAGGCGCCACAGCCACTCCGCAGTGCTCCTTGCGAGACCTGACGATTGCGCCACGGCAACTGGCCGAGTTGCGGCGCCTGTCACGGCAGGTCATGCGCCTGCTCGGCGTCTCCCGGGCCGCCGAGGCGATCGTCCTCCAAGGGCTCACCGAGCTGCTGAGCAACGTGGCCAAGCACGTTCCCGTGCCGCGCTGTTCGGTGCAGATCACGCACGCGGACGGCACGGTCCGGGTCGCGGTCTGCGACTGCTCGGCCCGCCCACCGGAAGTCACCACGCCCGACTGGGACTCCGAGTCCGGCCGGGGCCTGTGGCTGCTGCGGGAAATGGCCTCGGACTTCGGGTGGGAGCCGACGGCCGACGGCAAGCGAGTGTGGTTCACCGTCTGAAAGGAGTCCGATGGCCAGTCAGTCCGGAGCGAGGGCGGACACGCGACGGCACGGGTTAGTCCCGTACATCACGGCATGGTCGGCGGAGAAGCCCGTGCCCCACCTCCTCGTGGAGCGCGAGCCGATGGGCATCGGGTACGCCGACGAGAACGCCTATGACCGGGACGCGACCGGGATGCTGTGGGACCGGGTGCCGTTCCGGCCGGGGGAGGGGCGGCCCGAGTTCGCGACCGTCCACTCGACGCGGCAGCGCCTGGCGATGCGGCGACTGCTGTGCCAGGTCTGCGGGAAGCCCGCCGACCGCGACGAGCGGGGCGTGCTGTGGCTGCTCGACCGCGACGAGGTGGACGAGCGGCCCGAGTGGCCGGAGAACACGGTCACCCGGCACCCGCCGGTGTGCCGTCCGTGCGCGCGGGCCTCGCTGCGGCTGTGTCCGAGGCTGCGCGGCTGGCACGTGGCGGTGCGGGTGCGGCGGCCGAAGCTGTACGGGGGATACGGCGCGCTGTACGAGCCGTACGCGCTGTTCCCCAAGGCGATACGGGACGCGGAGCTGCCGTTCGGGGACCGCTTCGTGCCCTGGTTCCGGGCGTCGCAACTGCTGCGCAAGCTGAAGGGCTGCACGCGCGTGCGGCTATGAGGACCCGCCGCGAGGCATCGGCGCGGGGCGGTCCGTCGGCAGGTCCTCAGGCCGAACGGGGTGCGGTCCGCCTCAGCCGAGGCCGCGGGCGGTGAGCCAGGTCGAGACGGTGGCGCGGACGTCGGGGGCGGTGCGCTGGAGGTTCAGGGCGTGGCCGCTGCCCGGGAAGTACTTCAGGGTCACGTCCGGGTTGGCGCCGAAGAGGCCCTTCTCGGTCTGCCCGGCGGCGGGCTGGTCGTACAGGGCGTCGTCGAGGCCGTAGAGCAGCAGGACCGGGACCTTGATCAGGTGCAGGTTCGAGGCGTTCGGCAGCAGACCGGCCGCGAAGGAGAAGACGTCTCCGCACGGGTCGCGGTGGCGCAGCGGGGTCGCGGCGGCCACGATCCGGGGCTCCGCGCCGTAGAAGTAGTCCTTCTGCCAGTCGGTGTCGGACTGGCCGAAGTACGCGTAGCCGCCGGGCAGGCCGGGTCCGGCGGGCTGGCCGCCGAACAGGCAGTTGGCGCCCTGGATCAGGCCCTCGGCGATGCCGTGCGCGCTGGGCTGCTGGTTGGCGTGCGCGAACACCATGAGGCCGTCGACACCGCCGAAGGAGTACGCGGAGATCTCGGAGGCCATCGCGCCGCCCGAGTGCCCGGCCAGCACGACGTGGTCGTAGGAGCGCGGCGTTCCGCTGTCGGTCTGGTACGTCCCGGCTCGCACCTGGGTCACGATCTGGTGGATCTCGTCGGCGTCGGCTCCGAGGCAGGTCTGGAATCCGTTCGGGTGGGTGCTGTCTCCGTACCCGAGCCGGTCCACCAGGATGGACACGTGCCCCTGGTCGGCCATCTGGGCGGCGTAGTCGTAGGCGGGGTCGGGGAAGTGCCAGAACCACTTGCCGAAGCTGAACTCGTGGAAGTACAGGGTGACCGGCGCGTGGGCGTCGCGGTTCGCCAGCACCGACGCCGGTCCGACCATCCGGCCGGACAACGTGACCTCAGAGCCGTCGGCGCCGCACGGCAGCTTCGAGCGGTTGACGTTCTGGACGTGGAAGGTCACCTTCACGTCCTGGATCTGCGGCTCCTGCGCCTGAGCGGGGACGATGAGCCCGGCGAAGAGCAGCAGCACGCCCAGCAGGACCCCAGCCGCCGCCTGCTTGTGCCGCCTGATGGAGAGGTCCATGACGTGGGGCCCTTCACTCGGTCCGACGCGGACGGAGAGGTCGAAGAACTGGTCAGTTCTTCGCGTACGGTAGCGTTCCCCAAAGCTGCCGACAAGGGCATGCCAAGGAGTGCCGGGGCCGGGTGGACGGTAAGAGTCCGGAAAGCGCGCGGCGCCCCCGTACCGGCAGGGCGGGTACGGGGGCGCCGCGCGTGCGGGCCGGTGGCGAGCGCTACCGGACAGGGGTGTCGGCGGCCGCGTGCGGGTGGCCGGCCGGGCGGATGTAGAGGCGCTGGCCAACGGCCGCTGCCTGGCGAACGATCTTGCTGACGGAGGCGGCGTCCACGACGGTGCTGCGCAGGGCAGTGCCGTCGATGTCATTGAGGTGCATGATCTCGAAACGCACGTCTTCTCCCTTCGTCTGATCCTCCGGAGGAGAACTGATGGCGGCAGGTCGAACGGTGTGCCGTCCGTACCACCTAACCCGCACAACGTGTTAGACATGTAAAACATTCCGTACGCTAACGAAACTTTTTAAAAGCCTAAGCAAACTCGGGGTCGGGCCGGTGCGTCGTCCCAGCGTGCGGCCGGGTTGTGCGGCCCGCCGCGCCGCCCGGACAATGAGGCGCGTATGAGTGACACCACGCCTCCGGGCCCCACCGACCTCGCCGCGATCGCCGCCGGCATCGAGCGCACGAACGAGCTGCTCCAGCGCGTGCTCGCGGAGGTCGCCACCACGCCGTCCACCCACGCGATCTTCGTCGACGCGGGGTACGTCTACGCGGCGATCGGGGTGCTGGTCGCCGGGACCGAGGACCGGCGGGCCATCGAGCTGGACGCCGAAGGACTCATCGAGGCGTTCATCGACAAGGCGCGCACGCTCTTCCCCGACAGCAGGCTGCTGCGCGTCTACTGGTACGACGGCGCCCGCCGCCGCATCCACAGCCGCGAGCAGCAGAGCATCGCCGAACTGCCGGACGTCAAGGTCAGGCTGGGCAACCTCAACGCCAACAACCAGCAGAAGGGCGTCGACTCCCTCATCCGCACGGACCTGGAGTCTTTGGCCCGGCACCGCGCCATCGGCGACGCCGTCCTGATCGGCGGCGACGAGGACCTGGTCTCGGCCGTGGAGGCCGCGCAGGGCTACGGGGCGCGGGTGCACCTGTGGGGCATCGAGACGCCCGGCGACCTGCGCGGGCCGCGCAACCAGGCCGAGCCGCTGCTGTGGGAGGTCGACAGCCAGCGCACCTTCGACCTCGACTTCTGCAAGCCGTACGTCACGCGCCGACCGGTCGGCCAGGAGTCGTACGGCGCGGGCTGCGGGCCCGTACCGACCGCCCAGGACGTGCGCTTCGTCGGCGCGCAGGTCGCCGCCCAGTGGCTGGCCACGCGGGGCCGCCACGACCTCGCCGAACTGCTGCCAAGCGACCCCATCCTGCCCCCGGCCGTCGACCACGAGCTGCTGGTGGACGCCGAGGCGCTGCTGCGGCTGTCGCTGCGCGCCCACGCCGACCTGCGGCGGGCGCTGCGGGACGGGTTCTGGGAGCACCTGCGGGCGCAGTACTGAGGCTTCCTCCCCGCCGGATCCGGCTCGGTCCGTTACGCGCCCAGGCCGTCCCAGAAGGCGGTCAGCGCCTCGGCCGTGGCCCCGGGCCGCTCGGCGGCCGGCGAGTGCGCGGCGCCCTCGACCACCGTGCGGCGCGCGCCGAGCCGCTGGGCCATGTCGTCCATCCACGGCACCGGCCAGGCGTAGTCCAGCACGCCGGAGACCACGTGTTTCGGGCAGGGCACGGCCGCCAGTTCCGCGACCCGGTCCGGCTCCTCGACGAGCTGCCGCCCGGTGGCCATCAGCTGCTCGGGCACGGTGACCAGCCAGCGCTCGTGCAGGAAGTCGCGCAGGGCGGGCGGGGTCTCGGCGCCGGGCGCCTCGGGCGGGTCCAGCGCGCGCATCGCCTGCCAGACGGACTCCATGTCCATCACCGGCAGCGCGTCGACGAGCATCTTCGTACGGGCCTGCTGCACCGTGCACAGCGCGGCCGGACCGGAGCTGAGCAGCGTCAGCGACGCGAACGCGCCCGGGTCGAGCAGCGCGGCGGCGCGGCTGATCAGGCCGCCGAGGGAGTGCCCGACCACGTGCACCGCCCCGTGCGGGCCGAGGGCCGCCGCCTGCGCGAGCACGTCGCGCGCCAGCTCGCCCTGGGCGTACGCGCTCTCGTCCCGGGGCCCGCCGCTCTCGTACTGGCCGCGCCCGTCCACCGCCACGGCCCGGTAGCCCGCGGCGGCCAGCGGCGCGAGCACGGCGATGAAGTCCTCCTTGCTGCCGGTGAAGCCGGGCACCAGCAGCACGGTGCCGCGCGCCGGCACCCCGGGCCCGGGCCGCGCGTCGTGCACGGCGAACTCGCCGCGCCCGGTCGTCAGGCGGTACGCGCGGGCGCCGGCGGGGAGCGTGAGGGTCGGTGGCCTGCTCATGAGGCGAGGCTAGCGGCCCCCGGGCCCCGGCCCACCGCGACCGCCCGGCCGGGTCCGGCCCCGGGCGGGCCGGGTACCGGTCAGCTCTCGGGCGCTGCCTCGGACCTGCCGGCCGAACCGCCGCCGCGCGTACGGCGCCGCCGCCGGGGCTGCCGGGGCCGCTCGGCACCCTCGGCCGTTTCAGCCGGTGCGTCGGCCGGTGCGGCCGGCGCGGCCGGGGCGTCGGCCGGTGCCGGTGCGGTGCCCGCCTCC
>NZ_JAVSCF010000024.1:0-6207 GCF_031932565.1 Streptomyces sp. B1866 | reverse complement strand
GCCCTCCGCGCCCGCGCCCTCCACGGACACGCCCCCGCGCGTCCTGCGCCGGCGGCGCGGCGCGCGCTTCGGGCGCTCCTCGCGAGGCGGCTGCTGCTGCGCCGCGCCCGCGCGGGAGCCGCGTCCGCGGCCGCGCCCGCCGGTCTCGCCCAGGTCCTCGATCTCCTCCGCGTCCAGGCCCGCGCGGGTGCGCTCCGCGCGGGGCAGCACGCCGGTGGTGCCCTGGGGGATGCCCAGCAGCTCGTACAGGTGCTCGGAGGTGGAGTACGTCTCCTCCGGGTCGTTGAACGGCAGGCCCAGCGCCTTGTTGATCAGCTGCCAGCGCGGGATGTCGTCCCAGTCGACCAGCGTGACGGCCGTGCCCGAGGCGCCCGCGCGGCCGGTGCGGCCGATGCGGTGCAGGTACGTCTTCTCGTCCTCGGGCGACTGGTAGTTGATCACGTGCGTGACGCCCTCGACGTCGATGCCGCGGGCGGCCACGTCGGTGCACACCAGCACGTCCACCTTGCCGTTGCGGAAGGCGCGCAGCGCCTGCTCGCGGGCGCCCTGGCCGAGGTCGCCGTGCACGGCGCCGGCCGCGAAGCCGCGGCGGGTGAGCTGGTCGGCGATGTCGGCGGCGGTCCGCTTCGTACGGCAGAAGATCATCGCGAGGCCGCGGCCGTCCGCCTGGAGGATGCGCGTGACCAGCTCGGGCTTGTCCAGCGAGTGGGCCCGGAAGATGTGCTGGGTGATGTTCGCCACGGTCTGGCCCTCGTCGTCCGGCGCGGTGGCGCGGATGTGCGTGGGCTGGGACATGTAGCGGCGGGCCAGGGAGATGACCTGGCCGGGCATGGTCGCGGAGAACAGCATGGTCTGCCGCTTGGCGGGCAGCGCCTCGATGATCTTCTCGACGTCGGGCAGGAAGCCGAGGTCGAGCATCTCGTCGGCCTCGTCGAGGACCAGCGTCTTGACGGCCGACAGCCGCAGCTTCTTCTGCCCGGCGAGGTCGAGCAGCCGGCCCGGGGTGCCGACCACCACGTCGACGCCCTTCTTCAGGGCCTCCACCTGCGGCTCGTACGCCCGGCCGCCGTAGATCGACAGGACGCGCACGTTCCGCACCTTGCCGGCGGTCAGCAGGTCGTTGGTCACCTGCTGGCACAGCTCGCGGGTGGGGACGACGACGAGCGCCTGCGGCGCGTCGGTCAGCTGCTCGGGCCTGGCCCGGCCCGCCTCGACGTCGGCGGGGACGGTGACGCGCTCCAGCAGCGGCAGGCCGAAGCCCAGCGTCTTGCCGGTGCCGGTCTTGGCCTGGCCGATCACGTCGGAGCCGGACAGGGCGACCGGGAGCGTCATCTCCTGGATGGGGAAGGGAGTCGTGATGCCGACGGCCTCAAGGGCCTCGGCGGTCTCGGGGAGAATTCCAAGATCTCGAAATGTGGACAGGGTCGTTGCCTCTTCTGTGAGACGCGGTGTGAGGCGGCGAAGGGGGTCGTACCGCGGCCGAGTGGAGGCCGGCCGCGCGGGGGCCGGTCGGCGCGGGACCACTGCCCTCGCTCACACGCTCATACCGCGAGCGGTTGCTCCTGCTTGTGCGCGTGCGTAGATCGCATACGCCCTCGCATGGAGGACGGTCGGTTGTGGGAGCCGATCGGGCCACCGACCGGGCATCCGCATTCGTAAAGACCCGCCGGTTACTCGGCGGGCGCTTATACCACTGTACCCCGGATGCGCGCATGTGTGACCGGGGGCCCGTCCGGAAGCCGGTCCGGGAGATGGCCGGGCGGGGACTTCCCCCGTCCGACGAGCGGACTATTCTCCGCTCCATGGAGACGCCTGACACCCCGGAAACACCCCGCACCGCCGCCGTCCCCGCCTTCGGGGAGCCCACCGGGATCGCCGCCCAGGACTGGGCGCGAGCCTCCGCCGACCCCCGCTACCGGGCCGCCGTCGTGGACCTGCTCGGCGCCCTCGCGTACGGCGAGCTGGCCGCCTTCGAGCGGCTGGCGGAGGACGCCAAGCTGGCGCCGACGCTGGGTGACAAGGCGGAGCTGGCGAAGATGGCGTCCGCCGAGTTCCACCACTTCGAGCAGCTGCGCGACCGGCTCGCGGCGGTCGGCGAGGAGCCCACGGCCGCCATGCAGCCGTTCGCGGCGGCGCTGGACGGCTTCCACCGCCAGACCGCGCCGTCCGACTGGCTGGAGGGCCTGGTCAAGGCGTACGTCGGCGACTCGATCGCCAGCGACTTCTACCGCGAGGTCGCGGCCCGGCTCGACTCCGACACCCGCGGTCTCGTGCTCCAGGTGCTCGACGACACCGGACACGCCTCCTTCGCGGTGGAGAAGGTGCGGGCCGCCATCGAGGCCGACCCGCGGGTCGGCGGGCGGCTGGCGCTGTGGGCGCGGCGGCTGATGGGCGAGGCGCTGTCCCAGGCCCAGCGGGTGGTCGCGGACCGGGACGCGCTGTCGATGATGCTGGTGGGCGGCGTGGCGGACGGCTTCGACCTGGCGGAGGTGGGCCGGATGTTCTCCCGGATCACCGAGGCGCACACCAAGCGGATGGCGGCGCTGGGACTGGCCGCCTGACCCTGCGCCGCCGCGTGGCCCCGGGGGCCGGCCGGGGCCCGTACGGCGAGGGCTGCCGGGTCCCGCTTCCGTGCGGTGCTTCCGTACGTCTCGTACGGTCTCGTACGAGCCGCCCGCGCGGCTGAACGGGCCTGGCGGTCAGGCCGGCGCCGACCGGTGGGCGCCGCGGGCGGGCCGGACCAGCAGCGACAGCAGGGCGACGGCGAAGCCGCAGGCCACGGCCAGCGAGGCCGGGGCGTGGACGGGCTCGGTGCCCAGGACGGCCTGCGCGAGCAGGGCGCCGAGGAGGGCGGCCCCGGGGCCGGTGGACAGCACCAGCGGCCGGGACGGCAGCCGCCGGGGCAGCCAGCGGGCCGCCGTGTAGGCGAGCGTGAGACCGATCACTATCGAGCCGAGCGCGACGAAGACCATGACGACCATGACGTCCTCCCGATCGTGAGCGAGCCGGGCCCCAAGGCGCGGCTGTGCGCCTCGGTCGTGCCGGTCTTACCCGCCGACCGGGGTGGGCAACCCCGCTCAGGAGCGAGTTGTGCGCGCTTCGTGAACAGCGCGTGCGTCTTTCGTGCGGCGCGTGCCGTGCGCGTGCTGGTCTGGCGGCGCGCGCGGCCCGGACACGCGTGTGGGCGGCGGCGGGGCCGGGCGCACACGCGCCCGGCCCCGCCGCCGCCCATCCGAGGACCGCCCGGGGCGGTCCGCCGAGCCTGCGGGGCGTCGCCTACAGCGCGCTGAAGCCGACCTTGCGCGCGGCGGGCTCGCCGATCTCGACGTACGCGAGGCGGTCGGCCGGGACGAGGATCTTGCGGCCGTGCTCGTCCACGAGAGCCAGCAGCTGCGACTTGCCGCCGAGCGCGTCGGCCACGGCCCGCTCGACCTCCTCGACCGACTGCGCGCTCTCCAGGATGATCTCGCGGGGCGCGTGCTGGACGCCGATCTTGACCTCCACGGCTGGGTCCCTCCGACGGTCAGTTGGGTGCGCGGCCATCCGCGCCGTACGCAGCACACCCTAGCCCGGCGCGGCGGCACGCCGCGGCCTGCCCGCACGCGCGTCCCGCGCGGCGCGCCCCGGGCGGGAGGGGCCGCCCGTACGCGCGGGTCCGCGGACCGCACGCGCGGCCCGGGACTGGCGTGCGCACGCGTGTGGCGGCCCGTACGCGCACGTACGGGCCGTACGCGCGTGGGCGGCCCGTACGCGCGGGGCGGCGCGTACGGGCGCGGCGGCTCCTGCGCGCGCGGCGGGCCGTACGAGGGCGGCGGTCCGGGCCGGGGCGGCCGGAGATCAGTGGGCGACGCCGTCGGCGCCGTGCATCGGGAAGCCCGCGATGCCGCGCCACGCCAGGGACGTCAGCAGCTGCACCGCCGTGTCGCGCGGGACGGCGCTGGCGCTGGAGAGCCAGTAGCGCGCGACCACCTGGGACACCCCGCCCAGGCCCACGGCCAGCAGCATCGACTCGTCCTTCGGCAGACCGGTGTCCTCGGCGATCACCTGGCTGATCGCCTCGGCGCACTGCATGGACACCTGGTCCACGCGCTCGCGCACGGCGGGCTCGTTGGTCAGGTCGGACTCGAAGACCAGGCGGAAGGCGCCGCCCTCGTCCTCCACGTACGCGAAGTACGCCCCCACCGTCGCGGCGACGCGCTGCTTGTTGTCCGTGGTCGAGGCCAGGGCGGCGCGCACCGACTGGAGCAGCGCCTCGCAGTGCTGGTCGAGCAGCGCCAGGTAGAGGTCGAGCTTGCCGGGGAAGTGCTGGTAGAGCACGGGCTTGCTGACGCCCGCGCGCTCGGCGATGTCGTCCATCGCGGCCGCGTGGTAGCCCTGCGCGACGAAGACTTCCTGAGCCGCTCCCAGAAGCTGGTTGCGACGGGCACGGCGCGGCAGGCGCGTGCCCCGTGGGCGCGACTCGGTCTCCTCGATGGCTGTCACGCGGCCTCCACTTGATCGATTTGTGCACGGTGTTCACCGCACCGCCATCGTACTTTTCGGTAACTGCGCCCTGCGCCGTCTGTGCGGAGAATTTCACCTACCGGACATGGCGTAAAACCGACAGAAGGTGCAGGTCACCGGTAGTCGTCCTCGTCCAGCTCCACGACCCGGGCCTGCTCCGCGCGATCCGCCTCGTTCACCGCCTCCGCCTTGTCGCTGGTCAGCGGCTCGTCCCGGTACGGCCGCAGGTCGTGGCGCTGCTCCGCCGCGTCCGCTTCCGGGGTCTCGGCGCCGAACTCGCCGTGGTCACCGGATTCGGCGAACTCCTCGGACTCGGGGCTGTCGAACATCTCGGGGTCGCTCTGGTCGACGGACATGGTGGCACTTTCCTCGCGGGGTCGGGCGGCGGCCGGACGGCCGCCGGGGCTGGTGAACGGATACCCAGCGGCGCCGACGCCATGACCTGCCGGGGCCACGTACCCGGCAGGCCGCGGCCGCGGGCGGATGCGAGCCCGGGAGAGGTCACTTTCGGACGCTACGCGATCTGTGACGGCGAACACACGGTCGCGAGCGTGATCGTCTCGTAACATTGCGGCATGTCGAGGACCGAGTCACCGGACGTCCGGACCGTCCCCCCGGTGCCTCCCTCGCGGTCCGTGCACGTCGCCGCCGGGGAGAAGCTGCACGCCGTCGGCCTGCCGGGGCTCACCCTGACCGTGCGCGCCCGCCCGCCCGCGCGGGAGGGCCTGCCGCCCGCCCTGTTCGTGCACGGCCTCGGCGGCTCCTCGCAGAACTGGTCCGCGCTGATGGAGCTGATCGCCGACCGGGTCGACGGCGAGGCCGTCGACCTGCCCGGCTTCGGCGACTCGCCCCCGCCCGACGACGGGAAGTACTCGATCACTGCCCAGGCCCGCGGCCTCATCCGCTATCTCGACGCCTCCGGCCGCGGCCCCGTCCACCTCTTCGGCAACTCGATGGGCGGCGCCGTCGCCACGCGCGTGGCAGCGGTGCGGCCCGACCTGGTGCGCACCCTCACCCTCGTCTCGCCCGCCCTGCCCGAGCTGCGGCCGCAGCGCACGGCCGTGCCCACCGCGCTGCTCGCGCTGCCGGGCATGGGCTCGCTGGCCCGCCGCCTGACGCGCGACTGGACCCCGGAGCAGCGCACGCGCGAGATGCTGGCCCTGTGCTACGGCGATCCCGCGCGGGTCAGCCCGGAGTCGTTCGAGCTGGCGGCGCGGGAGTTCGAGCGGCGGCTCGCCCTGCCGTACTTCTGGGACGCGCTCGTGCGCTCCGCGCGCGGCGTGGTCGACTCCTACACCCTGGGCGGACAGCACTCCCTGTGGCGGCAGGCCGAGCGCGTCCTCGCGCCCACGCTGCTCATCTACGGGCTGCGAGACCAGCTCGTCGCCCACCGGATGGCACTCCGCGCGAGTGCCGCTTTCCGCGACTCGCGGCTGCTGACGCTGGTCGATGCCGGGCATGTGGCGATGATGGAGTTCCCCGAGACGGTGGCGCGCGCCTTCCGCGAGCTGCTGGACGAGACCGGCGACGGCGCCGGCACGGGCGTCACGAGGGCCGGGCGGGCCGTGGGCGCGGCGGCGCCCGCGGCGGAGGGAGGCGGTGCGGCGCGTGGGTAGGCACAGCGCGCGGGGCGGCGGCGCGGGAGACGCGGAAGCGAACCGGGCGGCCTCCTCGGGCGCCGGTGCCGCCCGCCCGGGCGGCGGG